>CANCGU010000022.1 GCA_947377705.1 Comamonadaceae bacterium | reverse complement strand
TACCGAACCGCTGGCCAACCCTGCCGTTCGCCAAGCCTATGACGCACAAGCGCCCGAGTTTGAGCTGGCTCGTGAGCTGATAGCAGCCCGCACGCAAGCGGGCCTGACGCAAGGCGATATAGCCGCACTCATGGGCACAACCTAAAGCGTGGTGGCACGCATCGAAAGTGGCAGGGGCACGCCATCTATGCGAACTGTCCAACGTTTTTCCAGTGCCGTGGTGCGCATGGAGCCTTTGACGGCTGTATAAAGTTGTCGCTGGTCGGAGACTTTTCCACGCTTTGTAGCCATCCGTTTTTTGTGAAGTTGTTGGCGTATGTCAAACGCATGGGGCGACCGGACAGCGCATGACATGGCCAAACAGACTTGAATCCGTGATGACCTCTTCGCTGTGAAGAGGCCACGCGACTCCGTCTTGAACGGCTTGGGTTGTTTTCCCCGATACGGTGACGGGTACCTCGTCTTCCGATTGAGGGATGGATTAAGTTTTACTTTTACTGGCTGCTCTTGATTGGCCTTTGTATCAAGGCTTCACCATGAAATAGATCCAGCTATACATCAGGCCGAGACTGATTACGACGTGCGAGAACTGGATGGAATTGAGAGCCCAGATATTCACCTTCACCAATGCGAGAGAAAATCGGGCTCTCCAATAGCCTTTATTGGAGAAGTCCAACTTTGACGCTTTTGCCTCGTAGTGCTGGTAGTGAGATATCAGATAGTCGAGATGCATATGGTTTTCGTGCTTGTCTAGGATATCGTAGTAGCACTTGGCGCATTCCTGATACTCATGTGCGCTGGTATTACCTCGGTTGATCAGAAAGACCAGTTTGCGAGCAAGACGCCCTAGCTCAAGCCCGCAGCCATGCATTTTTACGGCTCTTGCCGAATAGTTGGCCATACCGAGTAAGAGTGAATAAGCGAGTACCAAGACGGCAAACAGCACCGAGGCGAACCCTACGTAAGCTTCTCCAAAATTTGATCGAAGTTTTAATGTTGGAATTAGAGTGATGATGATCTGTCCTATCGACAAAAGCGCAAGCGTCCATTGCGCAGCCCAACCTTGCAGTTCCATCCGTCGCGCAGCGGTGTAGCGGGCACCGCACGTTATCTCTGTTCGACGAAGTAGTTCTTCAGTGCTTTTTTGACTCATGATTGATAACCTAATTTATTTGTGTGGTGATGGTTTTCTTGTTTGCTTCGCTGATGGCGCAGGCAGCAAGCTGGTGATGCGTTGGTACAGCTCGAAGAGAAAGGCTACGCGTTCGGCGTCGGAGGCGTAGGACTTTTTGCTGCCGCTGGGTTGGTAGGCTGCGTCTACGGCGGCGTCTAGTTTTTGGTGGGCTTTGAGCAGGACGGGCGGCATGGTGAGCGGGTCGTATAGGTCGGCCAAGGACGCGCCTGTAAATTGGGCGCGTGCGTCGAGCACGCATTGTGCGGCTTGTTCGATGGCGCTGCGGTGTTTGTCGCTGAGTGCCTCGGCTGCGAAGCCGGGCCAAGGGTAGTTGTTGTAGACGATGGTGTTGGAGTAACGGAAATCGCTTTTCAGTCGCCCGCATGTGAAGCGCATGAAAGCGTTGTGCATTGCGCTGGTCATTACGCCGAAGTGAAACAGTGATGCAGACGGAATAATCAAGGTCGCATCGCTGGCTATGGTGGAATGGTCAATAAATCCGATTGGTATATAGGATCTTTTCTCGGATGACACGCGGGGTATCAATAGATAGCTGCCAAATTCAGGCTGCCGAATCTCTCCAAACAATGTCGGGGTGTCAGCCAGGTCTTGGGTTGCTTTTCTTGTGCTGGCTGCACGCAATGTTTTTATTTTTTGTACGCGCTCCATCACTGGTGGCATCTTGCGCAACATTGCAGGTGGGCAATCTTTGATCCAGATACACCATCGCGGACTTTTGTTGATGAATTCATCAGCGCCAAGGAAAGGTCGTATCCAAGGCGCAGCATCGGGGCACTCGCTGAGCAGCTGTTCTTTTTCTGGATCTGTGAGGAAAAAGTTGCCTCCGTCGTTGGCCATGGAGCCAAAGACGATTGGGGCAACATTGCAAATGGGCGAGCGACGAGAGGGCAGCACCACATCCGGCGCATCAACCAAGTAGGGGTTGATGTTTTTCGCAGTCACCGCCATAGGCTCACCATTGACCATTTCATATTCGTAAATGGTCTTTAATGATGAATCGGCGTGAGAGAAGCCCACGATGACGCAATGCACAGCGGCATTGCCGGACGCTTCGTTGCTCCATTTGAATGTGCGGTGCGCAAAATTGATCTTTATCCCTTGTGCGATCAGCCAGCCCCAGAGCACGCCAACTTGCTCTCCTTGCACGATGCTGTTGGTGGATACAAAACCCACGCTGAGCGTTGGGTTCGCCTTGGCATAGTTGGCCGCCTTGATGTACCAAGCTGCAACGAAATCCAACACGCCACCGCCGTCGAGCGCTTGATAAATTGGTGCAACGTCGGCTTTTTGGTCTGGTGTTTGATATTGCTTGCCAAGGAACGGCGGATTACCCAACACATAGCTGCACCGCTGCGCAGGCAGCACATCGTTCCAGTCCACGCGCAGGGCGTTGCCGTGTTGGATGTGCGGTGTGCTTTTGAGTGGGATGCGTGCAAAGTACAAACCAAACTCCACGCTCACGCGCAGGTTCATTTGGTGGTCCACCAGCCACAGGGCCACTTGGGCAATCTGTGCCGGAAACTCTTCAATCTCGATGCCAAAGAACTGGTCCACGTTGACGCCGATCAGGCCATGCACGTCCACCGCCAGCTGGCCTTTGTGGGTGCTCAGTTCGTGGTCGGCTCGCAGCACTTTCAGTTCTAGCTCGCGCAGTTCGCGGTAGCTGATCACAAGGAAGTTGCCGCACCCACAGGCGGGGTCAAAAAACGTGAGCTGCCGCAGCTTTTTGTGAAACTCAAACAGCTTGTTGCGGTGGCCTTTGATGCGCTCAAACTCGGCGTGCAGCTCGTCCAAAAACAAAGGCTTGATGAGCTTGAGGATGTTGGCCTCTGACGTGTAGTGCGCGCCCAAGTTGCGGCGGGTCTTTTCGTCCATGATGCTTTGAAACAAGCTGCCAAAGATGGCAGGGCTGATGGCCGACCAATCAAGCGCACACGCATCCAGCAGCGCTTCGCGCATGGCGGTGCTGAAGTCGGCCATGGGCAAGGTTTCTTCAAACAGTTTGCCGTTGATGTACGCAAACTTAGCTAGCTGTTCGTCAATGTGTTTGTTGCGGCTGGCTTCGTGCGTGTTGAGCACTTGAAACAGTTGGCCCAAGCGCGGCCCAAGGTCTGAGCCATCGGGCGCGGTGCGTTCTTCTACAAAGTCACGAAACGATTGCGCGGGCTGGAAGATGCCGGTGTCGTCGGCAAACAAGCAAAACAGCAAGCGCACCAGCAGCACCTCTAGCGCGTGGCCTTCGTAGCCGCTGGCCTTGAGGGCGTCGTGCAAGCGGCCCATGCGCTCGGCAGCTTTGATGTTGACGGGGTCTTCTGCCCGAATGTCTTGCACCTTGTAGCCCGCCAGCAGGCCAAACAGCTTGACGTGCTTGTGCAGGTGCTGAAGTTCAAACTCCACGGTTTCGCCGGTGGCCAAGATGCGCACGCGAAAGCGGGCAAAGTCGCACACCACCACCAGCTGCGGCAGGTCGCGCTCGGGCAGGTTGTGCAGATAGCCCACGGCTTGGTCTACCGCGTCGTCTAAGTTTTTGCCGCGTGACTTGTGCTCCACCAGCAGCACGCCCGGCCAAAACAAATCGACAAAGCCTTGCGAGCCACCGAGCTTTTTAACGTTCAGCTCAAAGGTGGCAACGCGTTTGTCGGTGATGCCGAAGATTTCAAAGAAGGCAATCCAGAAGGGTTTGGCTTCGCTGTCTTCGTTGCTGGCATCAGCCCAGGTTTTGCTGAAAAGCAATGCCCTAGATTTAATTTCGTTCCAATTAAGACCCATTTAGTGCTCATTAAGTGAGCCTGAATGGTAATAGAAAGTTCTCTCTTATTTGGTTCGGGTAGTTCCGGAGGGCTAATTAAATGGGCTAGGCGAACGGGTCTAAGGTTTGTGGGCACGTCACGCTGACCCGCTCCCACGCAGGCGCCTCGTTCACGGTCAGCAGCGTGTCTTTGGCTTCTAGCTTCGCCGCACTCAAACACCCACCCCACACACACCCATCGTCCAAGCACACCACATCTGCTCGGTCTTCAATGTGCACGGTGGACCAATGGCCAAAGGCCATGCGCACATCGGCCGTCAATCGGCCCGGCACATCAAACCACGGCATGAGGTGCGCGGGGGCTTTGTCTGCGCTTTCTTTCACGCTGAAGTCCATCGCGCCTTGGGCATCGCAAAAGCGCAAGCGGGTGAGGGCGTTGACGATCACGCGCAAGCGGTCAGCGCCTTCTAGGTCATCACGCCACACATTGGGCAGGCCGCCATACATCTGCGGCATGAAGTGCACCCAGTCGTCGCTGCGCAGCACGGCTTCTACTTCGCCAGCCAGCACCATGGTTTGGTTGGCAGTCCATTGCGGCAGCACGCCCGCGTGCACCATCAGCACTTGGCCCACTTGTAGGCCCAAGTGTTGGTGGCGCAGCCAGTGCAGCAGCTCGGCGCTGTCGGGGGCGGTCAAGATGTCTTGGATCGTGTCTTGCTTGTTGGGTTGGCGCACACCGCGCGAGACGGCCAGCAAGTGCAAATCGTGGTTGCCCAGCAAGCATTGGGCGCTGCTGCCCAGTGCCATCAAGCGACGCAGCACGCCTGCGTTGTCTGGCCCACGGTTGACCAAATCACCCAATAGGTAGAGCGTGTCGCGGCTGGGGGAGAACGAGAGGTGTGTCAGTAAACGGTCAAGGGCTTCATCGCAGCCTTGCACGTCGCCAATCAAGTAAAGTGCCATGTAGGAGATTGTGATGGATGTTTTACTGATTGTTTTCTTAACCCTGCTCAACGGCGTGTTTGCCATGTCTGAGATGGCTTTGGCCTCTAGCCGCAAAGCACGTTTGGCGGCGTTGGCCGAGGCGGGTGACAGTGGCGCGCAAGCCGCGCTGCGTTTGATGGCGCAACCCACACAGTTTTTGTCAACAGTGCAAATTGGCATCACCTCTATTGGTGTGCTCAACGGCATCGTAGGCGAGGCGGCTTTCAGCGATGACTTTTCTTATTGGCTGTTGGCCCAAGGCGTACCTGAAAACTGGGCGTCTGGCTTGGCCACCGCGTTTGTGGTGACCCTCATCACCTTCAGCACCATTTTGTTTGGCGAGTTGGTGCCTAAGCGCATTGGCCAGTTGTTCCCCGAATCGGTGGCCCGTGTGGCCGCCCCTGTGATGTTGGCCTTGGCCACGTTGGCCAAGCCCTTTGTGCATTTGTTGTCTGCCAGTACCAGCGGCATGTTGAAGTTGCTGCGCGTTGATGTGCATGGCGCCCGCACGGTGACAGAAGAAGAAATTTCTGCCAGTTTGGTAGAGGGCGTGGACGCCGGCGTGATTGAGCAGCACGAACACCAAATGGTGCAAAACGTGTTCAACCTCGATGACCGTCCGCTCACTTCCATCATGGTGCACCGCTCCGACATTGAGTGGCTCGATGCCAAGCTACCTGTGCCGCAGGCCTTGGCGCAAGTGGGTGCCAGCGGCGCGCACTCGTGGTATCCCGTGTGCCGTGGCGATCTAGACAACGTGGTGGGGGCCGTCAGTGTGTCTCAGCTCTTGCGTTTGCCGCCCGGCACGGACATGACGGTGGAGGCTTTAGCCAAGCCTGTGGCTTTTATTCCTGAAACTTTGAGTGGTTTAGATTTGTTAGAGCAGTTCCGCAAACCCGCTGAACGGGCCACTGCGCACGGCCGCATGGTGTTGGTGGTGGACGAATACGGCGTGGTGCATGGCTTGCTCACGCCGCGCGACTTGTTAGAAGCCATCACAGGTGAGCTGCTGCAGGCCACGCCCACCGACGAGGCCTGGGCGACGCAGCGTGAGGATGGTTCTTGGTTGGTCGATGGTTTGATGCCCGTGAGCGAATTCAAAGCACGCTTGAGCATCAAAGAGCTGCCCGACGAAGACCGTGGCATTTACAACACGGTGGCGGGTTTGGTCATGGCCATTTCAGGCGAATTACCCGCGGCAGCCGATGTGGTGGTCTTTGGCGAGTGGCGTTTTGAGGTGGTTGACCTCGATGGCCGCCGCATCGACAAGCTGTTGGTCAGCCGCGTCGGTTGAACGGCACCTGATACATCCACACAGGGCGCCCATCGCGACAGGTCAGGATGGCGCTAGGGATCAGCTCTCGCGCTTCAAACTCCAAGCTCACTAGCCACGCGCCACGGCGCAATTCGGCCTCTGCCTTTTCTACTGCACGAGGCATGCTCTCGGGGCGCTGGAACAGGTACACCATGTCAAAGCTGCGCCAGTCCACCAACCAAATATCGCCTTGGCGAATCTTGGCAAATGAGCAACGCATGGCGCTGAGAACACGCAGGGGCCAGCTCATTTCGACGCCATGCAACTCAGCGCGCGGAAACGCATCGCGCAAGGCCAGCAAACCGTCGCCCATGCCACTGCCCGCATCCAAAATGCGTGCGCCTGCGGGCAGCACGATGTGCTGCTGCAATTCACGCAATGCTTTTTTAGGGGTGGGAAACAACGGGGCATCGCGCCATGCTTTGCGTGGGTAAACCAAAACAATTAATCCCAGCAAGAACAACCAGCCGATGGGTGGCACGCTGAGTGTGGCGGACGATGCCAGCATAGACAGTGGAAAACCCAGCACGATCAAGGCTTTGCGCATAGGCGTGTGTGCCAATGCACTTAAAAAGCCGCCTAAACAAGTGGCCACGATGAAGGCGATGGTTTCACTTAAACCGACCGCTTGCAAGCCCTTGAAGATAAGCCAAGATGAACCCCAAGCGAGCAGGGCGGGAACGGGCCAAGTCATGAATTTCATGAGGAAGAATCATAGAGCCAACGCGACAGCCTATTAGGGGATATTTGACTGAAAATCAGCATCAATGGAATTTGTTCACAAGGTCACATGAATTCGTCGTCCACACACACCCTCAGCACCGTTGACGAGATGCGCGCCACCCTGCGTCGCATCAGCCATCTCAAAGGTCGACAGCCCGATGCGCAGTCACAGCAAGAGGTCCGGGCGTTGGTAGCGTCGTTTGACCGACGCGATTTGCTGATTGAACATCTGCATGTGCTCAACGACACTTACCGTGGTTTGTATGAACGCCACTTGGTCGCCTTGGCGCATGAGATGAAACTGCCCATGGCCGAGGTGTTTGAGGTGGCCACTTTTTATCACCACTTTGAGGTCTTGCCCAACGACACCACGCCTGCCGTACTGACCGTGCGTGTGTGCGATGGACTGAGTTGCGAGTTGGGTGGTGCCAAACAGTTGTTAGCCAAGTTGCCTGATCTCTTGGGCTCCGATGTGCGTGTCATCCCCGCACCCTGCGTGGGCCGCTGCGAGCAAGCGCCTGTGGCTGTGGTGCATCAAAACGCCGTGCCAAATGCGACGCCAGACAAGGTCGTCGTTGCGGTGAAAGCGGGTCATACCGTGCAAGCCTTGCCCGACGCCATAGACATGGCGGCTTATGTGGCCGATGGTGGCTACGCCTTGGTCACTGCGCTCGCCACGGGTCAAACCAAAACCGAGGATGTGTTGCAAGCGATGGAGGCCTCAGGTCTACGTGGCCTAGGGGGTGCAGGTTTTCCCGCTGGGCGCAAATGGCGCATTGTGAGCGAGCAAGGGGCCCCCCGCGTGATGGCAGTCAACCTTGACGAAGGTGAACCTGGTACCTTCAAAGACCGTACTTACTTAGAGCGTGACCCACATCGGTTTTTAGAAGGCATGTTGGTGGCCGCGCAAGTGGTGGGCATTGACGCTATCTATATCTACCTGCGCGACGAGTACCACGGTTGCCGCGCATTGTTGCAACGAGAACTCGCTGCTTTGCAAGCCAACCCGCCTTGCCCTTTGCCTGCCATCGAACTACGTCGCGGAGCAGGCGCCTATGTGTGTGGTGAAGAATCCGCCATGATTGAAAGCATCGAGGGCAAACGCGGCGAGCCACGCATGCGTCCACCCTACATTGCAGAAGTCGGCTTGTTCGGCAAACCGACCCTAGAACATAACTTTGAAACCCTTTACTGGGTACGTGACCTCGTGCAAAAAGGTCCGCAGTGGTTCACCAGCTTTGGCGCGAATGGCCGCCAAGGGCTGCGCAGCTTTAGCGTGAGTGGCCGCGTCAAGCAGCCCGGTGTCAAACTCGCACCCGCAGGCATCACCTTGCAAGCCTTGATTGATGAACATTGCGGTGGCATGTTGGAGGGGCACACGCTCTACGCCTATTTGCCCGGTGGGGCCTCGGGTGGTATCTTGCCTGCACGACTCAACAACATTCCGCTCGACTTTGACACCCTGCAAGCGTTCGGCTGCTTCATCGGCTCTGCTGCCGTGGTGGTGTTGAGTCAGCACGACACAGCGCGTGATGCAGCATTGAACGCCATGCAGTTTTTTGCACACGAAAGCTGTGGCCAATGCACCCCTTGTCGCGTGGGAACGGCCAAAGCCGTGCAGCTGATGCAAGCACCCCAGTGGGACAACGCCACGTTGGAAGATTTGAGCCAAGTGATGGGCGATGCCTCCATCTGTGGCCTAGGCCAAGCGGTTCCCAACCCCGTGCGTTGTGTGCAAACCTATTTCGCGCATGAGGTGGCTTGAATGAATGAGTTCCAACTGAACGGTCAAACAGTTCACGCGTACGAGGGCGAAAGCATCCTCCAGGCCGCGCAACGCCATGGCGTAGACATTCCGCACCTTTGCTACACGGACGGCTTGCGCGCGGATGGCAACTGTCGCGCGTGTGTGGTGGAAATCAAAGGTGAACGCACCTTGGCGCCTAGCTGCTGCCGCACAGCGACGGCGGGGCTGGAGGTGCTGGTCAGCGAGCGGGCGGTGAAAAGCCAGAAGATGGTGCTGGAGATGCTGCTCTCTGATATGCCTGATGCTGGGTACAAGTGGAACGACGAGGGACAGCACGGCGAGCTGAGTGAATGGACTTCGCGCATGGGCGTCACCGTCCGCCCTGCCTTGCGTACGTTACGCCGTGAACAACCCGTCTGCGATGTGTCACACCCTGCGATGGCGGTGAACTTGGATGCGTGTATCCAATGCAACCGTTGTGTACGTGCCTGCCGCGAAGAACAAGTGAACGATGTGATTGGCTTTGCCCATCGTGGCGCGCATTCGCAAATCGTGTTTGACTTGAACGACCCGATGGGTCTGAGCAGCTGTGTCGCTTGCGGCGAGTGTGTGCAAGCGTGTCCCACGGGCGCGCTAATGCCGAAGACCCAATTGGGCTCGCAAGTGGTGGATAAAAAGGTGGATTCGGTGTGTCCATTTTGCGGTGTGGGTTGTTTGCTGACGTACAACGTCAAAGGCAACCGTATCGTCAGTGTGGAGGGCCGTGATGGCCCGGCCAACCACAACCGGTTGTGTGTGAAAGGCCGTTTCGGGTTTGACTACATCCACAACCCCCAGCGATTGACCGTGCCTTTGATTCGCAAAGCCGGTGTGCCTAAAACCCCAGAAGCCTTGAATGAATTGAACAGGCATGCCGCTGATTGGTCGCAGGTGTTCCGTGAAGCGACTTGGGAAGAGGCCCTAGATCTGGCGGCGACGCAGCTCAAACAGTTGCGCGACACGCACGGTAAAAAAGCGTTGGCGGGTTTTGGCTCTGCCAAGGGCAGCAACGAAGAAGCGTATTTGTTCCAGAAATTGGTGCGCACCGGCTTTGGCTCGAACAATGTGGACCACTGCACACGCTTGTGCCATGCATCTAGCGTGGCCGGTTTACTAGAAGGTGTTGGCTCTGGTTCAGTGACCAACCAGGTGAATGATGTCGAGCACTCTGACTTCATCTTTGTCATCGGTTCCAACCCCACATCTAACCATCCTGTGGCTGCCACATGGATGAAGAATGCGGCCAAGCGAGGCGCCAAAATTGTGGTGGCCGATCCCCGTGGCACAGACCTGGGTAAATACGCGTGGCGTACGTTGCACTTCAAGGCCGACACCGATGTGGCCATGCTCAATGCCATGTTGCACGTCATCATTGAAGAAGGCTTGGTAGACGAAGCATTCATTCATGACCGTGCTAACAATTACGAAGCACTCAAGGCCAACGTCAAAAATTTCAGCCCCGAGGCCATGGCGCCTGTTTGCGGCATCGCTGCGCACACGCTGCGCGAAGTGGCGCGCGCCTATGCCACGGCCAAAGGCGCCATGATTTTGTGGGGCATGGGGGTGAGCCAACATGTACACGGCACAGACAACGTGCGTTGCTTGATCGCCTTGTCATCCATCACGGGGCAAGTGGGTAAACCGGGCTCGGGCTTGCACCCATTGCGTGGACAAAACAATGTGCAGGGAGCGAGTGACGCGGGCCTTATTCCCATGATGTTTCCTAACTACCAGCGCGTCATCCATGCGGATGCCCACGCTTGGTTTGAAAATTTTTGGAAGACGCCGCTCGATGACAAGCCCGGTTACACCGTGGTGGAAATCATGGGCAAGATCTTGGCCGATGAGACCGACCCGCACAAGATTCGTGGCATGTACATCATGGGCGAAAACCCCGCTATGAGCGACCCCAACCTGAACCATGCCCGCCACGCTTTGGCCTCTTTGGACCATTTGGTGGTGCAAGACATCTTCATGACCGAAACGGCCTGGCTCGCCGATGTGGTGCTGCCTGCCACGGCCTGGCCCGAAAAAACAGGCACCGTCAGCAACACCGATCGCATGGTGCAACTGGGTTTGCAAGCGATAGACCCACCGGGCGACGCGCGTGCGGATTTGTGGATCATCCAAGAAATTGCAAAACGGATGGATTTAACGTGGCACTACCAGGGCGAACACCACGGCGTCGCCGAGGTGTACGACGAAATGCGACAGGCCATGCACGCCGCCATTGGGGGTATCACTTGGTCGCGTTTGCAGCGCGAATCTAGCGTGACCTACCCCTGCCTCACGGAAGATGATCCCGGCGAACCGACGGTGTTCAAGCACCACTTTGCCACCGACGATGGCCGTGTGCACTTGGTGCCGGCAGGTTTGATCTCGGCCAATGAACAACCCGATGCGCAATACCCGTTTGTCCTCATCACAGGTCGTCAGCTGGAGCATTGGCACACCGGCAGCATGACGCGTCGCGCCACGGTGCTGGATGCCATTGAGCCCATCGCCACAGCTTCGATGTGCCGTGCGGACCTGCAAGCACTGGATCTAGAAGCGGGCGATGTGATTACCGTGGCCTCGCGTCGCGGCCAAGTGACATTGCGTGTGCGTTTGGATGAGGGCACGCCACAGGGTGCGGTGTTTATTCCGTTCGCCTACCAAGAGGCCGCTGCGAACTTGATGACCAACCCTGCCTTAGACCCTTTTGGCAAGATTCCAGAGCTCAAATACTGCGCCGTGTCTGTTGAAAAAGGAGGCGCGTTGGCCCATCCTGCTGGATTCAAAATCTAAAGTTCATGTCAGCGCACCATCCTTCAATTTGATGCGTTCAGCCGGCTAACTTGCGCTTTGTGTCATCGATCGCTAGCTTGACGAGCCTCTTATGTTCTTCTAGCGCCTCGCGGTGTGTTTCAAAATTTTGAAGCATCACAAAGCTGCCTTCAGGTAGCAGAGCCAAGGCTTCGTAAGAGATGGTTTCGAAATGCTGGTTTCTCTCGATCACGTACCAAGTGTTTTGAAAGTTCATTCGTGTGCCTGCAAGTTGAATGTTTTAAACGCCCCCATGAGTGCTTGATGCCCCTCTTTGGTTAAGGTGGACTGGGGTGGACGCACACGCTCCCACGCTTCTGCACGGTAATGCATTGAGAGCATCAACTTCAGCGCGGCAATCGCGGGGTAATTGTCTAAGAGGGTCATCAACTCCACCACCCGATCATCCGGTTTTGCGATTTTCATACCGGCAATTTGTGTCGCACTCTTCACCGCCTCATTGGCCATGAGGTGCTGCACGATGTTGGGAATCACGTTGGCTAATGCAGAAACGCACACCGTCGGTTTAAGGATAGACAAGTTGGGTTCATGTGCAGAGGCAATGACAATTTCTGTCCCAAACGAGCGCATCAAATCCACCGTGTGGTTCACATGGATGTCTTGATCGACCATGCCAACAAAGATCAGTGGATGTGCCTTTCTTAAGTCAGTCAGCGCGACCTCTGGCAAATCTGCGGAATGGTTGATGCCGCCTAGCTGATGAATGAACAGTTGCCAACCATTTAGATTGACTTGTTTGATCAGTTGATCGAAATAATCGAACAACGCAATATGACTAAAGGGCTGTCCATAAAGTGGTGCAGAGACCAAAAAACGGCGCACGCCTTTTTCATAGGCCTTGCGAATGAATTGCGCAATTTCGGTGAATGAAGAAGAGTGAACACCGAGCAAAATATTTTTTGCCTCAACGCCTGCCGCAATGACGTGTGTGACGGTTGATAGTTTTTCATCCGCAGAAAAAGATGGGCCCTCGCCCGCATGACCAAAAAGCACAAAGTTCTCTAAACCCTTGGCGCACAAGTTGCGTAAATGGGCGCAGAGTTTGGCCTGGTCAATGCTTAAATCTTCCTGAAGTGGTACCAGCACATCAGGCCAAACGCCGTGAAAATTTGTTGCACTTAAATTGTTGGGCATGGCTTGCTTTCAAATTGAATGCCACACCTTACCGCAAATCGCGTCAAACGCCTTCAATTTGGGCCAGCATGATGCGTTTACTTTTGTGCGTGGTAGCGGGTCACACGTTCGACTTCGTTTTTAGAACCCAAGACCACACTCACACGCTGGTGCAGTTGCGTCGGTTGGATTTCCAAGATCCGCTGCAGGCCGTTGGTGGCGGCGCCACCGGCTTGCTCAATCAGCCAGCTCATGGGGTTGGCTTCGTACATCAAGCGCAGCTTGCCGGCTTTGCCAGGTTCGCGCTTGTCCCAGGGGTACATGAAGACGCCGCCGCGCGTGAGGATGCGGTGCACGTCAGCCACCATGGAGGCTATCCAACGCATGTTGAAGTTTTTGCCGCGTGGGCCTTCTTCGCCCTGTAAGCATTCGTCGATGTAGCGCTTGACGGGCTCGTCCCAGTGGCGCATGTTGCTCATGTTGATGGCGAACTCTTTGGTGTCCGCGGGGATCTTCACGTTTTCTTGCGTCAAGACAAACGAGCCTTGCTCGCGGTCCAAGGTAAACATGGCCACGCCATCGCCCACAGTGAGTACCAAGGTGGTTTGGGGGCCATACACGCAGTAGCCTGCGGCCACTTGTTGTGTGCCGGGTTGCAAGAAGTCGTCTTCGCTGACGCCTTTGCTGGGGTCTACTTTTTTGAGCACGCTGAAGATGGTGCCGATGCTGACGTTGACTTCGATGTTGCTAGAGCCGTCGAGGGGGTCAAACATCAACAGGTATTCGCCTTGGGGGTAGCGGTTGGGCACGACGTGGATGCTGTCCATTTCTTCGGACGCCATGGCCGCCAAGTGACCGCCCCATTCGTTGGCTTCAATCAACACATCGTTGGCGATGATGTCGAGTTTCTTTTGCACTTCGCCTTGCACGTTCTCGCTGCCCGCCGAGCCCATGACGTCGCCGAGTTCGCTGCCCAAGGCGCCTTTGTTGACGGCGTGGCTAATGCTTTTGCAAGCGCGTGCCACCACTTCAAGGAGCAAGCGCAGTTCAGAGGGAATCAGGCCTTTGGCGCGTTGTTGTTCAACCAGGTAGCGGGTGAGAGAAACTGTCATGGCAAGTCCTTAGTTGGAGAGCGCACGCGAGACCACCTCGCGCACGTCGTTGCTTAAATCGGGTTTGGCGGCGACACGTTTGATGGCTTCGTGCGCAGCCGTGCGGTAGGGCTCTGCCAGTTTGGACCAACGGTCCAAGGCGCGAGCCAAGCGGGCCGCAACTTGTGGGTTGATGGCGTCGAGCTCCAACACGCGTTCGCTCCAGAACACATAGCCTGCCGCATCGCTGCGGTGGAAGGCACCGGGGTTGGCGCTGCAGAAACTGAAGATCAGGCTGCGTGCGCGGTTGGGGTTTTTGATGTGGAAGTCAGGGTGCAACATGAGGTTGCGCACCAGCGACAAGATGTTGCCACCACGGTCGGTGCTGCCGGCTTGCAGGGCAAACCATTTGTCCATCACCAAGGCTTCGTTGTGGAACAGGTTGTAGAAGCGTTGCAGGGCATCGCCTGCCAGCGCGTGACCCGCACTCACCAAAGCGCTCAAGGCATTGAAGCGGTCGGTCATGTTGTGTGCGTCTTTGAAGCACTGGTAGGTGCGGCCTGGCCACACCACGTCACCGGTGGTGCGTGCGTCTAAGCACAACATAGTGAGGGCCATACCACTCAAGGCGCGGCGACCACTCGACACGGGGTCGGGGCTGAAAGCACCGTTGTCGCCGTGGGTTTCAAACGCCCATGCCCAGTCGTCGTGCAACTCGCGGGCGAGTTGGGCACGCATGGCTTCGCGCACGGCGTGGATGCGTTGTGGGTCGACCACATCGAGTTGTTCTGCCATGTAGGTTTCAGAAGGCAGGGTGAGCACCAGCTCTTTGAACGCGGCATCGAGTGCCGGGTTGCGTAGCACGGTGCGCAGGGCTTGCACCAGCGCCGCGTCCAAGACTTGCGTTGGCTCGGTGTTGGCGTTGACCGCCGAGAGCGCCGCGCTCAGGCACAGGCGTTGCGCTGCCTCCCATTGGTTGAATGGATCTGTGTCGTGCGCCAAGAGCGTGAGCAGCTGTGTCGATGTGAAGTCTTTCTCCAACACCACGGGTGCGCTGAAACCGCGCAAGAGCGATGGCACAGGCACTTCGTCGGCTTGCAACACCATGTCTTTGAATTCGAAGCTTTGCGTGGCTTCGGTGAGCACCAGCAGTTGGCTAGGCAACACTTCGCGACCATCAGCACCCAGCAAACCCATTTGCACGGGAATGACAAACGGTTCTTTGTGGTCTTGGCCAGGGCTGGGCGGGCAGCTTTGGCTGAGTGTCAGCGTGTAAGTGTGTGTGTCGGCGTGGTAGCTGCCTGCCGCTTGCACGCGGGGTGTGCCAGCTTGCGCGTACCAACGCTTGAACTGTGGCAGGTGTGTGGCCAAGGCTGAACCGGGGTTGGCATCGGCTATTGACTGCGCGAAGTCATCGCACGTCACAGCTTGACCATCGTGACGCTCGAAGTAGAGCGACATGCCTTTGGCGAAGCCTTCACGACTCGTCAAGGTTTGCATCATGCGCACCACCTCGGAGCCTTTTTCGTAAATCGTGACGGTGTAGAAGTTGTTGATCTCCACATAGCTGTCAGGGCGCACGGGGTGGGCCATGGGGCCGGCGTCTTCTGGGAACTGTGCGGTGCGCAGCAAGCGCACGTCTTCGATGCGCTTGACGGCTTTGGCTGAGGCGGCAGCTGATAAACCATGCGCGTTGCCAAGCGGGTTGTCTTTCAGCGCTGCAGCAGCCAAGTCTTGGCTGAACTCTTGGTCGCGGAAAACCGTCAGGCCTTCTTTGAGCGAGAGTTGGAACCAGTCGCGGCAGGTCACACGGTTGCCCGTCCAGTTGTGGAAGTACTCATGACCGACCACGCTCTCGATGTTGGCGTAGTCCATGTCGGTGGCAGTGGCAGAGTTGGCCAACACAAACTTGGTGTTGAAGATGTTGAGGCCCTTGTTTTCCATGGCGCCCATGTTGAAGTCGCTGGTGGCGACGATCATGAAGCGTTCCAAATCGAGGCTCAAGCCAAAGCGCTGTTCGTCCCACTTGATGCTGGCCATGAGTGAGTTCATGGCGTGCTCTGTTTTGTCTAAATCACCCGAACGCACAAACACTTGCAGCAAGTGCTCTTTGCCTGACGGCGCTTTGACGCGTTGTTCGCGGCACACAAACTGACCTGCCACCAAGGCAAACAAGTAGCAAGGTTTTTTGTGGGGGTCGACCCAGCGGGCGAAATGGCGGCCGTCTTCCAGTACGCCTTCGTCCATCAAGTTGCCGTTGCTCAGCAACACGGGAAAGGCTTTTTTGTCGGCGCGCAGCGTGACGCTGTAGTTCGACATCACATCGGGACGGTCCAAGAAGTAGGTGATGCGGCGAAAGCCTTCAGCCTCGCACTGCGTGAAGAACGAGTCGTTACTGACGTACAAGCCCATGAGCTTGGTGTTTTTCGCAGGGTTGCAGGTGGTGAAGATTTCCAGATCAAACGCCTCGTGGCCTTCGGGCAAGTTTTCCAGCACCAACTGGCTGCCGTCCATCTTGAACGAGGTGCCTTGGCCGTTGACCAACACGCGTGCGAGGTTGAGCTCGTCGCCATCCAAACGCAGGGGCTGCGCCGCCACGTCGGGGTTGCGGCGCACGCGCATTTGGTTGAGCACGCGGGTCTTGGCGGGGTCCAAGTCAAACGTCAGATCGACGGTGTCAATCCAAAACGCGGGTGCTGTGTAGTCGGCGCGTTGAATCAATGGGGCTGTGCCTTCACGGTACATGATGTTCCTTAAATACCTTGCTTGAGTGACGCTTCGATGAATGCATCGAGGTCGCCATCCAAGACTTTTTGTGTGGCCGACACTTCGACGTTGGTACGCAAGTCTTTGATTCGGCTGTTGTCCAGCACGTAGCTGCGAATTTGATGACCCCATCCCACATCGGTCTTGGTGTCTTCGAGCTTTTGCTGTTCTTCTTGGCGCTTGCGCATTTCAAAGTCATACAGGCGCGAGCGCAGGCGTTTCCAAGCCACGTCACGGTTGCTGTGCTGGCTTCGGCCGTCTTGACACTGCACCACGATGCCCGTGGGGATGTGGGTCAAACGCACGGCAGAGTCGGTTTTGTTGATGTGCTGACCACCCGCGCCAGAGGCACGGTAGGTGTCGGTGCGCACGTCGGAGGGGTTGATGTCGATCTCAATCGAGTCGTCAATTTCGGGGTACACAAACACCGAGGCGAACGAGGTGTGGCGGCCGCCCGAGCTGTCGAAGGGCGATTTGCGCACCAAGCGGTGCACACCAGTTTCGGTCCGCAACAAACCAAAGGCGTATTCGCCTTCGATTTTGATGGTGGCACCCTTGATGCCCGCCACGTCACCGGGAGATTCGTCTTCCACCGTGGTTTTGAAACCTTTGCGTTCGGCGTACTTGAGGTACTGACGCAGCAACATGCTGGCCCAATCGCAGGCTTCGGTGCCACCCGCACCGGCTTGAATGTCCAAGAAGCAATTCAGTGGGTCCGCCTCGTTGCTGAACATGCGGCGGAATTCGAGTTCTTCAATGGTTTTGACCAAGCCTTGGGTATCGGCTTCGATGGTCAGCAAACCTTCTTCGTCGCTGTCGGCCTTGCTCATCTCAAACAACTCGGCGTTGTCTGCCAGCTCTTGCGTCAGGCGTGTGAGGGTGACGACCACCCCGTCGAGGGCTTTCTTTTCACGACCCAGCTCTTGCGCTTTTTTGGGGTCGTTCCAGATGGTGGGGTCTTCTAGCGAGGCGTTGACGGTGCGCAGGCGTTCGGCTTTGGCATCGTAGTCAAAGATACCTCCGGAGATCTACCGTGCGCACGCTCAGGTCGGCGAGGGTAGATCCAATGAGGTTGATGCGTTCTGCTTCCATGATGCGGTCTTCTTTATGTGTCTGGGGGAAACCGCAGATTTTCTCACGTTCAGACCAGCCCTTAGAAGCTGCGTGCGTAGGCGAACAAAAGCCCTGCATTGCCAAGCAAAAAGACCTGGGCTGAGTCTTTTGGTGTGACGGCATAGCCCAGCGAGGGAATGATGGCAGGGGCAATACCCGCTTGGTTGAACGGGATTTTGTCCTTGTATTCACCGCGGTAACCATAAAGAAAGCCTGCGGAGACTTTGGTGAACAGTTTGGGGTTGCCCAAAAGACCGTCCCATTGCTGACCGACATAGGCGTAGGCTGAGCCTTGACCAAAGGAGTTGGTGAACAAGGCCAGGCCACAGAAGCGGCCACCGCTGACGTGGCTGTCTAAGGCGCCCAGCATGACTTGCTTGTGTTCAGGGTTGTTGGTCCAGTGATGGGTGTAGGGCGAGATGGTCAGGTCCCACTTTTTGGCAGGTTGCTGGCCGCCTTCAACAGCCAAGCTGTCGGGGCAAGGCTGCCAGTCGTAGAGCGAGTGGTCTGCCGCCTGGACTGATGCGGATCCCAACGTGGCCGCGAACACCACCGAAAGCAGCACCGCACGTAAGTTATGTACAAAAAGCATCAGTTGGACTTAATTTTTAAAAAACGAATTTTATCTTCTTTCGTCAACGATCACGTCTTCAAAAAGTCCTCTATCAGGCGTGCCAAGGACGCTGGTTGGTCATGGTGAAGCATGTGTCCGGCGTTGTCGACGACGGCGTGGGTGATCTTGGGCACGACCGCAATGCGCTGCATGAACTCTTGCAAGGTGTAGCTGTCTTTCCACCACTGGTTCATGCTGTCGGTGCAGGCCACCACGCACAGGGTGGGTGCGGTGATGCGCGCGTAAATGGCTTGGGTTTCGTCGGTTTTGAACAGTTGGGGATTCACCACTTTGTGCGCGGCATGGCCCAAGATGCGCCACTCGCCTTGATCGTTGGTGCGTGCCCAGTGCTGGGCCAACCAATGGGCTTTGTCTGAGCCTAGGCGAGGGTTGGTTTTGATCAAACGTTGGGCCACCGCTTCGAGGTTGGGGTAGGGTTTGAGGTCCATCTCGCCGCGCTGTAAGGCTTTGAGCTCGTCCATCCATTTCGCCAAACGATGGGGCGCTTGGGTGGGACGTGTGGCGGGCATGCCAAAGCCTTCGAGGTTGATGAGTTTGTGGATGCGTTCAGGGCGAATGCCTGCGTACATCGTGGCCACATGGCCGCCCATGCTGTGGCCCAGCAGGTTGACCGGTGTGTCGCCGACATAGTGGTCCAGCAGTTGGTCTAGGTCGGCCAAATAGTCGGGGAAGAAAAAGTGGTCCGTGTCGGGTGTTTCGGTCAGGCCAAAACCTCGCCAATCGGGGGCAATGACCCAGTGATCGTCTTGCAGCGCATCGATGACAAATTGGAATGACGCGGCCACATCCATCCAACCATGCACCATGACCAGTGGCGGTTTTTCAGGAGAAGGGGTGCCCCACAGTCGTACGTGGTAACGCAGGTGACGGATTGGGACAAACTCGCTGCGCGAAAGCTTTTGGATTGGGTACATTCTTTGAATCATAAGGACACGCGACATGGCTGATTTTTACGACGCAATGCAACAAGGCTTTGGCTGGCAGGTGCCTGAGTACTTCAATATGGCCGAGGTGTGTAGCCGACGTTGGGCAGCGCAGTCGGATGCGGCTCAACGTGTGGCGATTTTTGAACACCAAGCGGGGGATGCGAATGGCCATGCCGTGACGCCGCGCCGTTACACCTATGCCCAGTTGCAGCAAGCGGCCGATGCGCTGAGTCATGTGCTGACGGATTTGGGTGTGCAACGGGGTGACCGCGTGGCCATCGTGCTGCCGCAAAGGTTCGAGACCGCCGTGGCCTACATGGCGGTGCTGCAAATGGGCGCCGTAGCCATGCCGCTGTCACTGCTGTTTGGCCCTGAGGCTTTGGCGTACCGCTTGCAAGACAGCGAGGCGGTGGTGGCCCTCGTGGATGCCTCGTCGGTCAGCAATCTGCTGGCCGTGCGTAGCCAATGCCCCGTATTGCGCGAGGTGGTGGGCGTTGATCTGAGCAACGCGGCCGATATGTTGCATGTGGATGTGGACTACGCCAGTGCCATTGCCGCGCAACAACGCAGTTTTAACGCGGTGCAAACCAAGGCCGAGGAGGGCGCGGTGTTGATTTACACCAGCGGCACCACAGGCCCACCCAAAGGCGCCCTGATTCCGCACCGGGCCTTGATTGGCAACTTGACGGGTTTTGTGTGTAGCCAAAATTGGTTTGGCTTTCCCACCATGAATGTGGCTGCAAAAAACCAGCATTTGCCCATGGGCAGCACCGCCGTGTTTTGGTCGCCCGCCGATTGGGCGTGGACGGGCGGCTTGATGGATGCCTTGCTGCCCACGCTGTACTTTGGTCGGCCCATCGTGGCGTGGCATGGGCGATTCAGTCCTGAGCTGGCATTCACCTTGATGCAGCAGCACGGCGTGACGCACACGTTTTTGTTCCCCACCGCATTGAAGGCCATGATGAAGGCCTATCCCGAGCCACGCCATCAATTCAAGCTCAAGCTACAAGCCATCATGAGCGCGGGCGAGGCCGTGGGCGATGCGGTGTTTGGCTATTGCCAGGAGCAACTCGGTGTGACCGTCAACGAGATGTTTGGCCAAACCGAAATCAACTACATCGTGGG
>CANCGU010000021.1 GCA_947377705.1 Comamonadaceae bacterium | reverse complement strand
TCAACCACCACCAACAAGTCCAGCTTGTCCATGGCGCGTTTCATCTCCAAACCACGGGTTTGTGAGTTGGGGGCATGGCCCCAATAGAACACGCCTTTGAGATTGCTGTCTTGATCGATGAGTTCGTTCTTTTCCAACACACCGTCAATCCAACGTGACACAGTGATGCCAGGCTTGGTCATCATCGCGGGCGAAGCGAAACGACCCTTGAGCCAATCGAATTCCACACCCCATGCTTTGGCAAAGTGTTTCCATGCACCTTCCACGATGCCGTAGTAACCGGGCAACGAGTCTGGGTTCGGGCCAACGTCAGTCGCGCCTTGCACGTTGTCATGGCCACGGAAAATGTTGGTGCCGCCACCGGACTTGCCGATGTTGCCCAAAGCCAGCTGCAAGATGCAAGAGGCGCGCACGATGGCGTTACCGATGGTGTGCTGGGTTTGGCCCATACACCACACGATGGTGCCGGGGTTGTTCTCGTGCAGCATGGTGGCGACTTTGAGCAACTGCTCGGGTGTCACGCCGCAAACCTCTTCCACTTTGTCTGGCGTCCACTTGGCCATGACTTCTTCTTTGACCTTGTCCATGCCGAACACACGGTCGTTGATGTATTTTTTGTCTTCCCAGCCGTTCTTGAAGATGATGTGCAAGAGGCCAAACAAGAACGCGATGTCAGAGCCCGAACGAATGCGCACGTACTCATCGGCCTTGGCTGCGGTGCGTGTGAAGCGTGGGTCGACCACGATCATCTTGCAGCCGTTTTCTTTGGCGTGCAGCATGTGCAGCATCGACACAGGGTGGGCTTCTGCTGCGTTAGAGCCAATGTACAAAGCGACCTTGCTGTTTTGCATGTCGTTGTACGAGTTGGTCATCGCGCCGTAACCCCAGGTGTTGGCCACACCCGCCACAGTGGTGGAGTGGCAAATACGGGCTTGGTGGTCGCAGTTGTTGCTGCCGAAGTAGCTGACAAACTTGCGCAACAAATACGCTTGTTCGTTGTTGTGCTTCGAAGAGCCAATCCAGTACACGCTGTCGGGGCCTGCGGTTTTACGCAAGTCCAGCAGCTTGGCGCTGATTTCGTCAAGGGCGGTATCCCAGCTGATGCGCTCGTATTTGCCGTTGACCAGCTTCATGGGGTAACGCAAGCGGAACTCGCCGTGGCCGTGTTCACGCAAGGCCGCACCTTTGGCGCAATGCGCACCGAGGTTGATAGGGGAATCAAACACAGGCTCTTGGCGGACCCACACGCCGTTTTCCACCACGGCGTCTACAGCACAACCCACCGAGCAGTGGGTACAGATGGTGCGCTTGACTTCAATCTTGCCAGCGCCATCGCTCGACATCGAGCCAGACGCGTTGGCTTTTTTGACCAAGCTCAGTTGTGTGGCTGCCAAGCCCACACCAATACCCAGACCCGAACGGCGCAGAAAACCACGTCGGTCAAGGGTGGGCAAAGCTTGTGACAAGCCGCGCTGCAGGCGGCCAACGAAAGCAGAGCTGCCAGAGGTCTTGGCAGTCGAATCAGTTTTACGAGTTAACAACATGTGCAGCTCCTTCAGACGCGGGTGGTCTGGTAATAACGCTTGACGTGTTCGCTCAAGCTGTAACCGCCGCCATTCTCAGGCGCGGGAGGGAGTTTGTTTAATTCAGCGGAGGGGGTGTTGAGGCCAGGCATGGCTGTCACAGCAGCGGCAGCAGCACCTGCAGCGGCGGCACCCATAAAAAAACCACGGCGCGACGGTGTCGCTTGGTCTTTGGTTTGTTCTTTTTGCATTCTTAGCTCCTCGTGATGTCGCGGGTATGCACGACTTTGCATAATGTACCAATGATGTGGGTTTGTCCTATACGTACTTACGTCAGTAACCCTCAAAATTTTTAGGTTGCCGCCACTTTGAAGAGGCCTGTTGTCACCTAAGCGTCAAAAGCGCCTATCAAAAAAGAAACAAAGCATCACCAGCGATCAAGCCAGCATGTCAAAACCCTGAGCTTCAACACTCACAAATGCGCGTGTCAGCTCGGCCAATGCCGCATAAAAGCGTGCGCGGGGCGTGGCTTGCAGCGCATCGCAAAACGCGGGCAGCCAAGTTTGCACATGGGCGGCAAAAAATTGGGCTTGTTGAGTCAAGTTAGACACAGCCACATCGTCGCCCGCGACCAAAAAACGCATGACCTCGAACACATAAGAGACATGGTCTTCGGTTTCGGACATGGTGGTGTCATCACGTCCCAAGCCAAGTGCCGCCAAGTCGGTGCGCAATTGGGCCAAGGGTTTTTCGTTCAAGAAGCCCGTTAAGAAATGCGAGGCATACACATACACATCGGGCTTGCCCACGCCGCCAAACAAGGCGTGGTGTTCGTTTTGAATGCTCTGGTCATCCATCTCGCGAGCCACGCCTACCAACTGACGCCAAGGTTCTTCCAAAAAGCCACCGGAGGTAGGTGCATCCGTGGCGGCCACGCGCAACTGCGCCAACAGTTCCGGGCGGGCCGGGGCGTAAAACAGTTCAGAAATCAAACCATACAGCTCGGCGCGTGCGGTTTCTTCGTCAAGGGCAGAGGACAAGTGAAGGTCGGTCATAGAAATAGTTAGACGATTTTTTGCTCGTCGCCAGCAGAGTAAATATCAATCACGCGGCAATCGCCACACATCTTGAGGCGCTCCAAGGCTTGACCTTGGAACATGGAGTGACCGGCCAGCTTGCCCAACATGGCCTCGATGCCTTTGAGCGTGCCAAAGGGTTTGCCACATCGCACGCAACCGTAAGGCTGGGTTTCGTTGAGCACACGCACTTCTTTGCGTTGTGGCGTGAGCAACAAGCGCGGCACGAGGTTGAGCGCTTTTTCGGGGCAAGTACTGACGCACAAACCGCACTGCACGCAGTTTTTTTCAAAGAACCGCAGTTGAGGCGCTTGCTGGTTGTCTTGCAGCGCATTGGCGGGGCAAGCACTGACGCAGCTCATGCACAAGGTGCAGCTGTCTTTGTTGACCTCAACTGAACCAAAGGGCGAACCGTCTTTGGGTAAGGCCAAGGCTTCGGGGGCCGCGGCGGTTTTCAAGACCGGTGCGTGCTCGAGTAAATGGTCAATCACCATGCTGAGCGTGCTGCGCTTTTCCGCCATCACCGCAAAGGTGGCGACGGGCACGGTGGTACTCAAGCGCTGCTGACCTGTGGTGAGGCGTTGCAACTCGGCATCAAGTTCCATGGCTTGCGTGGCGTGGACCAATTGCACAGGCATGCGGCCAGGCTTGGCATAACCCAAGCCTTCGAGCATGGTCTGCGCTTGCGCCATTTGCGCTTGCAAGCCGTCCGCGTATTGCGGCGCTTCCTCGGCTGTGTGGAGTACCAGCACTTGGGCTGCACCATAGGCCAAGGCGGTGAGCCACACATCCAGCCCCAAGCTGGCGGTGTGCCACAACGACACGGGAATCACATGCGCAGGCAAGCCTTGCGCTACTTTGAGTTGTGCGGCTCGGCCCAGCTCGTTGACCAAGGCTTGGCCCGCCTCTTGGCTGTGCAGCAAGATGACCGCGTCTTTGCCGCCTGCTTTTTGGTAGGTGTTGAGCAAGGTCTTGAGCTTGACGCCTTGTTCGCTGGCACGCGGGTAGGCGTAGGTCAACGCGCCTGTGGGGCACACCGTGGTGCAGGCGCCGCAGCCCACGCACAGGTTGGGGTTGACTTTGATTTGTTGGCGCGACTTGTCGGAGCTGACCGCTTCGGCTGAACAAATGTCCACACAGGCGTTGCAACCTACTTGTTCGTTGCGGCTGTGCGCGCACAGTTTTTGTTTGTAATCAAAAAACTTGGGCTTTTCAAACTCGCCCACCAACTCGCGCAGGCGCAACAAGTTGGCCGCGGTCGCGCCACGGAAATAGCCTTGCGGCAGCGCGTGGCGGTTGAAGGCGGTTTGCTCGCGCAGGTCGAGCACGAGGTCGAACTCGGCGGTTTCTTCTTGCGCTTCGCGTTGGAAGTTAATCGCGCCGATGGCACCGCAGGCCGTCACGCAGTCGCGGTGCGAACTGCATTTGTTCAGGTCGATTTGGTAATCCAAGCCAATCGCTTGTTCGGGGCAAGCGGCCACACAGGCGTTGCAGCGTGTGCACAGGTCAAGGTCGATGGGGTTGTTGTTTTGCCAGGTGAGCTTGAGCGCGCCCAGCCAACCGTCCACGCGCAGCACTTGGCCGCCCAACACGGGGTAGCGACGGTTTTGCGCACCGCCTGCCTCGCCCGCGCCTTGGGTGAAGAGGGTCACGTTCAAGGCATCGGCCAACAGAGCTGCAGCTTGCTCGGCCTGATCGAGTTCACCGATGATGAGCAAGCGCCCCACACTCTTGAACGTGACCGTGGGGACGGGCTCGGGCTCAGGCAAATGCGCGGCAGCTAGCAGTGCGGCAATTTTTGGAGAGGCGTTTTTGGCGTCGCGGCTCCAGCCGCCCGTCTCACGGATGTTGACGAACTTGATGACCGAGGTTTTGGCTTGCGCCTCCATGGCCAAATCGCCAAACAAGCGTTGCTCTTGGGTGCAGGCCACCACCACATCGTCTGTGCCTTGCACGGCTTGCACAAAAGCGCTCGCCTCGCGGCGGCACAAAGCGGTGTGCAGCGTGAGCGGCTCAGACAGGCTTTGGCTCAGGGCCTTCGGGTCTAGCGGTTGGGTCTGGTTGCAGTCGCAAATCAGCGTGGTCATGCGTGGTGGGCTCGGGGTTGGAATTGTTTTCAGCAGGGACGGACTGTGCCACGACTTTGCTCTCTTCGTCGTCGTCAAACAAATTCAACGTCTTGGCGCTGGTCATTTGGCGCAACATGGCCAAGGGCAGCGGGTCGGGCTGGCTGTAGTCGTCGATATAGACGTCCATGCGGTCCATCACATTGAAGTGCGGGTCGGTGAACAGCTTTTTCATGGCAGCGTTTTTCACGTCGGGCGTCACGCCACGGGCCATGAAGCCGGTGTAGTCAGACTCGGGCGTGAGTTGCTGCACATCGACCAGCGTGGGAGCGGGTTGCGGTTGGGCCACCTCGTCAGAATCGGGCGCAAGCGTTGGCATAACGACTTGAGGTGGGCAAGCCTCTGCACTGACCGTGAAAGGCACAGGCTTGGGCTCGTCCAACGGACGGCCTTCGCGCACATCGGCTTTGCGGCGCGACCAGCGGCTTAAAAAGCCAGCGGGCGTGTCGTCATTGGCCATGACGACCTCCGTGGTTTTGGCCGCCACCCATGCCACCACCTCGTATTTTCTCGGTACTCACCGACGCTGGATTACCAAAACGGTCTTGCAAGGCTTTGAAACTATCTGGGCGCTTGCGGCGCTTGGCCTCGACCACCAGATGCTCATCCATGAACTCGGTCATCCAAGCCACCACGTCGGGAGGTGCGGGCACTTGGTCGACGTTTTCTTGGGCATCTAGCCAACGTCCTGCATCGTGGTAACTCAGGCTCACCATGGCGGGTACGGCCATCACCTCGTCGCTGAGGCTGGGTTCTTCTTCCATGCGCCACAACACAAACCAACACGGCGCTGGTGACGTGGCGTTGAGGTAGTAGCCCTCGGCATCGTCACGAAACAACTCGACGGTGAAGCCGGGGTGCAGCCAAATTTGCTCGTCGGCGGTTTGTCGCAAACAGCGAGGCTGCGTGCCAAAGTGCTCGGCATGCGGCAGCACGTCGTGGCCCGTCACATCGTGCAACACCCAGCGCCAAGGCTGCCAACGGCTCATGGCGCCCGGCACGCGCTCACGGCGCATGACGACGGCGACTTGGAGGCTGGGGCGTTGCGACATGGTCTGAATCAAGTCTCTTTAGAAATCTTGATGCTGGGGAACTTGCTAGAGAAGTCTTTGGCCTTAGCCGCAATTTTCACCGCCACTTGGCGGGCCACCGCTTTGTAAATACCAGCCACATCACCGTCTGGGTCGGCCACCACAGTGGGTTTGCCGCTGTCGGCTTGTAGACGAATTTGCATGTTCAGGGGCAAGGCGCCCAAGTAGTCCATGTTGTATTGCTCGGCCATCTTCTTGCCACCATCGGCACCGAAGATGTGTTCGATGTGGCCGCAGTTCGTGCAAACGTGCACCGCCATGTTCTCCACCAAACCGAGGATGGGCACGCCCACCTTTTCAAACATCTTGATGCCTTTTTTGGCATCCAGCAACGCAATGTCTTGCGGCGTGGTGACGATGACCGCGCCCGTCATGGGCACGCGCTGGCTGAGTGTGAGCTGAATGTCGCCCGTGCCGGGGGGCATGTCGACGATCAGATAGTCCAAAGCTTTCCAGTTGGTTTGGCGCAGCAACTGCTCTAAGGCTTGGGTGGCCATGGGGCCGCGCCAAATCATGGCTTCGTCTTGGTCCACCAAAAAGCCGATGGACATGACTTGCACGCCGTAGTTCTCGAGCGGGTCCATGGTTTGGCCGTCGCTGCTTTCGGGGCGCCCTTCAATGCCCATCATCATGGGCTGGCTGGGGCCATAGATGTCGGCGTCCAGCAAACCCACGCTCGCGCCTTCAGCCGCCAAGGCCAACGCCAAGTTGGCGGCGGTGGTGCTTTTACCCACGCCGCCTTTGCCCGAGGCCACGGCAATGATGTTTTTGACTTGCGGCAACAAAGCCACGCCGCGCTGCGCGGCGTGCGCCACGATGTTCATGGTGATGTTGGCTGACACGTTCTCGACCCCTGCGACGCCTTTGGCAGCCGCAATCAGCGCTTTACGGAAATCCGCAATTTGGCTCTTGGCAGGGTAGCCCAGCACCACATCAAACGACACATCGCCGCCTTGAATTTGCAGGTTTTTCAGCGCCTTGGTGGTGACAAAGTCTTTGCCCGTGTTGGGGTCAATCACGGTTTGCAGGGCCGCGGTCAGGGCTTGTTCATTCAGGGCCATAAAAATTCTTTTACAAAAGGAGGAATGCGCGCAAGTCTAGCGCGGGGTGTTTGTCCGCATCCAATGCGGGTCATCTGCATGACAAGTCGGGGCGCTCGCGGCGATCAGTTCTTCCGTGCCACCCAATAAGCAGCACCTTCCACACCGTAGCGCTCGTCATGCGGCACGTTGGGGTCAAGCTCAAAGATGGAACCCGGCAGCAGATGCTGGGTGTGGCCATTCATGGTCAGCCACATCTCACCGCGCGTGAGGATGGCATGCACACCAAACGGGTGGGTGTGGGTGTCTAGCACGGTGTTGGGCGCCCATTCGCGCGCGATCACCTCATCAAAACCAGCGGCCAAACACTTTCGCTTGAATTCGTCAAAGCTAGGTAAGTTCATGCCACGATTTTGCAGGAACTAAAATCGAACCCTTCGCCTAAAAGTCTTCTCCTGCCATGTCTCAGCGCCAGCTCTTCGTCACCACCGCCCTGCCCTACGCCAACGGCAACTTCCACATCGGCCACATCATGGAATACATCCAGGCCGACATCTGGGTGCGTTTCCAACGCATGCAGGGCCACAAGGTCGATTTCGTGGGCGCGGACGACACGCACGGCGCGCCCATCATGATCGCCGCCGAGAAGGCTGGCATCACCCCGCAGCAGTTTGTGGCCAACATCGCCGCTGGCCGCAAGCCGTATTTGGACGGTTTTCACATCCAATTTGACAACTGGCACAGCACCGACGCACCTGAAAACCATGAACTGGCCCGCCAGATTTACCGTGACCTGCGCGACATCCCTGAATCAGAAGGTGGCTCGCTGATTGAGCGCCGCACGATTGACCAGTTCTTCGACCCCGAGAAGAACATGTTCTTGCCCGACCGCTTCATCAAAGGCGAGTGCCCCAAGTGCCACGCCCACGACCAGTACGGCGACAACTGCGAGGTGTGCGGTGCGGTCTACGCGCCCACCGACTTGATCAACCCCTTCTCCGCTTTGTCGGGTGCCAAGCCTGAACTGAAAAGCTCAGAGCATTTCTTCTTCAAGCTGTCTGACCCACGCTGTGTCGAGTTCTTGGAAAAGTGGACGCAAGACGGCAAGCTGCAACCCGAAGTGGCCAACAAGGTCAAAGAGTGGTTCACCGTGCGCACCAACCCCGATGGCACAACCAGCGAAGGCTTGGGCGATTGGGACATTTCGCGTGACGCACCTTACTTTGGCATCGAGATTCCCGACGCGCCGGGCAAATACTTTTATGTGTGGCTCGACGCGCCTGTGGGCTACTTGGCCTCGTTGAAAAACTTGCTCGACAAGCGCGGCGAGAGTTATGACGCCTACATGGCCAACGACAAGCTGGAGCAATACCACTTCATCGGCAAAGACATCGTCACCTTCCACACCTTGTTCTGGCCGGCCATGCTGCATTTCAGCGGTCGCAAGACGCCTAACAACGTGTTTGTGCACGGCTTCCTCACCGTCAACAACGGCGAGAAGATGAGCAAGAGCCGTGGCACGGGCCTAGACCCGCTCAAATACCTGAGCCTGGGCATGAACCCCGAATGGTTACGCTATTACTTGGCCACCAAGCTCAACAACCGCAACGAAGACGTGGACTTCAATGCCGAAGACTTCATGATGCGCGTCAACAGCGATTTGATTGGCAAGTTCGTCAACATCGCGTCGCGTGCAGCGGGCTTCTTGACCAAGCGTTTTGAGGGCAAGCTCACCCAAAGCTTTGGCGAGGAAGGCACTTCGTTGCTGAACGACATTCACGCCGCCAAAGACAGCATTGCCCAAGCGTATGACGCACGCGAATATGGCAAAGCCGCCCGCGAAATCATGCTGCTGGCCAACAAGGTCAATTCGTATGTGGACCAACACAAGCCTTGGGACTTGGCCAAAGACGCGGCCAACAACGAAGCCCTGCACCAAGTGTGCTCGTTGCTCATCAACGCGTTTGCCGAACTCAGCCGCTACTTGGCCCCTGTGCTGCCTTCATTGGCACAAGCCGTTGAGGCCTTCACCGGCACCTCCATGCAAAACTGGAGCACATCAGGCTACGTGACCCACATCCAACCCTACCAACACCTCATGCAACGCGTCACCCCCGAACAACTCGAAGCCTTGTTTGAGCCACCAGGCGTGGTGGAAGAAAAAGTCACCCCATGCGGAGAAGAAATCGCACCCACCATCAGCATCGACGACTTCGCCAAGGTGGATTTGCGCATTGCTGAAATCGTCAACTGCGAAGCGGTAGAAGGCTCGACCAAGCTGTTGCGGCTCACGCTCGATGTGGGCGAAGGTAAAACGCGGAACGTCTTTTCAGGCGTGGCCAGCATGTACAAGCCGGAAGACCTGAAAGGCAAGCTCACCGTCATGGTGGCTAACTTGGCCCCACGCAAGATGAAGTTTGGCGTGAGTGAAGGCATGGTGCTTGCCGCCAGCCACGCAGACGACAAGGCCGATGCCGGCATTTATGTGCTGCACCCCTGGCCCGGCGCAAAACCGGGCATGCGAATCCATTGATGCCACATTTTTTTCGCCCACACGTCATCGACTCTTTGAAGGGGTACACCCGCCCACGTTTTTACCAAGACGTGGGTGCAGGTATCACCGTGGGCGTGGTGGCGTTGCCGCTGGCCATGGCGTTTGCCATTGCGTCAGGGCTCAAGCCTGAGGCGGGTTTGTTCACCGCCATCATTGCGGGCTTTTTGATTTCGGCACTCGGCGGCAGTCGCGTGCAAATTGGCGGGCCAGCGGGCGCGTTCATCGTCATCGTGTATGGCATTTTGGAGCGCTATGGCTTGGCCAACCTGATCATCGCCACCGCCATGTCGGGCGTGATGTTGTTTGTGATGGGCTTGCTGCGCTTGGGCACGCTGATTCGTTTCATTCCCGTGGCGGTGGTGATTGGGTTTACCAACGGGATTGCGGTGCTCATCATGGTGTCGCAGCTCAAAGACTTCTTTGGCCTGCACATCAAAAACATGCCCGCTGATTTTTTTGGTGTCTTGCACACGCTCAGCGCCAGCATCAGCACCTACAACGGCGAGGCCCTGGGCTTGGCTGTGGCGTGTTTGGCCGTGCTGGCGTTTTGGCAACTGGCCTTGCCGCGCTTGTCCAACGCCATGCCCAGCACCAAAAATTTCTCGACCATCCCCGGCTCGATCGTGGTGCTGGTGGGCGCCACCATGGCCAGCAAGATGATGGGCTTGGATGTCGAAACCATTGCCTCTCGCTTTGGCAGCATCCCCAGCAACCTGCCCGCATTTTCATGGCCTGACTTCAGCTGGGAAACAGCCAAATTCTTGTTGATTCCCGCCACCACGCTGGCGTTGCTGGGCTCAATTGAATCCCTCTTGTGCGCCCGCATCGCCGACCAAATGATGGCTGATGGTCCCTATGGCGACCGCCACGATGCCAACCAAGAGCTGATGGCTCAAGGCATTGCCAACCTGATCACGCCGTTCTTTGGCGGCATGCCTGCGACCGGCACGATTGCTCGCACAGTGACCAATGTCAAAAATGGCGGGAATAGCCCTGTGGCCGGCATCGTACATGCCGTCACCTTACTGGTGGTCATGCTGGTGGCAGCCCCTCTGGCCGGTGATGTGCCTTTGGCTGCGCTGTCCGCTATTTTGATGTTTGTCGCTTGGAACATGGGCGAGTGGCATGAGTTTGTGCACCTGCGCCAGTTCCGACTGCCTTACCGCGCCACACTGCTGTCGGTGTTTTTGCTCACCGTGATCGTCGATTTGACGGTGGCTGTGGAAGTGGGCCTGATGGCGGCTTGCCTCACCTTTATTTACCGCATCTCCAGCCTCAGCCGTGCCGAGCATGTGCAGGTCAACAGTTTTCCTGAGTTGGCGGGCCACGAAGCGCATGTGCACGCGCACCGTTTGTATGGCGCTTTGTTTTTTGGGGCGGTCAAACTGGTCGAGGCCATCGAAGAAAACCTGCCCACCCAAGCCGTCGTGCTAGACCTGAAGAATCTCATTTATGTAGACTCATCCGGCGCGGATGCCCTGTTGGCCTTGGCCCGCTCATGCAAGAAAAAACAAGTCCGCCTCATCGTCTGCGGCTTGGCACATCAACCCTTGGACATGGCGCAGCGCTGTGGTCTGCTACACGCCTTACCTGACACCGACCTGGTGCCCGATTTGAGCCGTGGTTTGGTGCTGGCCCTCGGTCGTTAAAATCTTCACCATCTATTAGGAATCCACCATGTCGATTTTTCAACGCGACCACTACACCTCTGAAGCCACCCAGTTCATCGAGTCGCTCAAAGCCAAAAAGCCAACCCTCGAAAAAGAGCAACGCGAAGGCCGCGCTTTGTTGTGGGACAAGCCTGTGAACCGCGAAATTCAGCAAGACATCGAAGCGGGTCGTGTGGCGCAAAAGCCTTACGTTTACCAAACGAATGCTTGAAGACCTTCGGTCTTGGCCTAAGCCCTCCGTTTAAGCGTTCCCAATGCATCCGGCTGACACCCCCCTGCCTGACCCCGAGGCACTGACCGCCTCGGTCATGCCCGAGGTGGTTGACCACGTTGCCGTGGCACGTCTGTATGGCGAACCGCTGTTCACCCTGCCGCAGGATTTGTACATCCCGCCGGACGCACTGGAAGTTTTCCTAGAGGCCTTCCAAGGCCCGCTGGATTTGCTGCTCTACCTCATCCGCAAGCAAAACTTCAACATCCTCGACATCCCCATGGCTGCGCTGACGCGTCAGTACCTGAGCTATGTGGACGAGATTCGCAGCCGCAACCTCGAACTGGCCGCCGAATACCTGCTGATGGCAGCCATGCTGATTGAAATCAAATCACGCATGCTGCTGCCACCCAAAAAGGTCGCTGAAGGCCAAGAGCCCGAAGACCCCCGCGCCGAGCTGGTGCGCCGCTTGCTCGAATACGAGCAAATGAAGCTGGCCGCAGCCAAGCTCAACGAAGTGCCGCAATTTGGCCGCGACTTCTTGCGTGCGCAGGTCTTCATTGAGCAATCACTGCAACCCCGCTTCCCCGATGTGCATGTGGTCGAACTCCAGCAAGCATGGGCAGACATTCTGAAGCGCGCCAAGTTGGTCCAGCACCACAAAATTTCGCGCGAAGAACTCTCCGTGCGCGAACACATGAGCATTGTGTTGCGACGACTACAAGGTCAGCGCTTCGTCGAATTTGAAAAACTGTTTGAGGCTGAGCAAGGCGTGCCCGTGTTGGTGGTGACCTTCATCGCCCTGCTCGAACTGGCCAAAGAAACGTTGATTGAAATCACGCAGGCCGAGGCTTTTGCACCTATTTATGTGCGTTTGGCGTATACCCCAACATAAAAGACCCGCGTAAACTCCAAATCCTCTCGGCAACACAGGACTGGCTTTTCGCCACACCGTTCTATGAGCAACACCAACGCCTCGCCTTACGGCACTTTGCCCCCCGCCTCCCCCGTGGCTGCCCGAAAGCCCATCAGCCTGCCCCGCTTGAACGAATTACGCGCACGCGGTGAAAAAATCACCATGCTCACCGCCTATGACGCCACCTTCGCCGCCGTGGCCGACGCTGCGGGCGTGGAGTGCATTTTGGTGGGTGACTCGTTGGGCATGGTCTGCCAAGGCCTAGGCAGCACCGTGGGCGTCACCCTCGACACCATGCGCTACCACGTCGAAAGTGTGGCCCGTGGCATACGCCGGGTACAAGGCACCGCATGGATCATTGGCGACATGCCCTTTGGCAGCTACCAAGAATCCAAAGAGCAAGCGTTACGCAGTGCAACGGTTTTGATGCAAGCGGGTTCTCACATGATCAAACTCGAAGGCGGTGGCTGGACCACCGAAATCGTGCACTTTTTGGTCGAACGCGGCATTCCAGTGTGCGCACATTTGGGGCTCACGCCGCAAACTGTGCATGCCTTGGGCGGCTACCGCGTGCAAGGCCGTGGCGACTCGGCCACCCAACTGCGCCAAGAAGCCATTGCCTTGCAAGACGCAGGCGCCACCATGCTGGTGCTAGAAATGGTGCCCGAGCCCTTGTCCACCGCGCTCACCCGAGAGCTGCCCACTTGCCACACCATTGGCATAGGCGCAGGCAACGGCACGGCAGGTCAAGTGCTGGTGATGCACGACATGCTGGGCGTCAACCTCGGCAAGAACCCGAAATTCGTTCACAACTTCATGGAAGGCAACACCAGCGTGCAAGCCGCCATGAGTGCCTACGTGGCCGCCGTCAAGGACGGCACTTTCCCCGACAACGCCAAACACGCTTGGGAATAATGTGCAAATCGTTCACACCCTCGCGGACCTGCGCCGCGCTTTAAAGCCAGCCGCCCTACGCGCCTTTGTGCCCACCATGGGCAATCTGCACACAGGCCACTTAGAGCTGATGCAAATGGCCCGCCAAGAAGTCGACAACCGCGCAAACAAAGGCGGCATGACCGTGGCCAGCATCTTTGTGAACCGCCTGCAATTTGGCCCCAATGAAGACTTTGACACCTACCCGCGCACCCTAGAAAACGACTGCGCGCTCTTGGAAGCCAACGGCTGCGACGTGGTGTTTGCGCCCAGCGAAAAAGACCTCTACCCCGAACCCCAAGTGTTCAAGGTGCATCCGCCTGCCGAGCTGGCCGACATTTTGGAAGGCGCATTTCGCCCCGGCTTCTTTGTGGGCGTGAGCACCGTGGTGCACAAACTCTTCAACATCGTGCAACCCGACCTGGCCGTGTTTGGCAAGAAGGACTACCAACAACTCATGGTCATCCGCCGCATGGTGCAACAAATGGCGCTGCCCATCGAGATCATCGGCGGCGAAACCCGCCGCGCCGAAGACGGCTTGGCCCTCAGCTCACGCAACGGCTACCTCAGCCCCGAAGAACGCGCCGAAGCCGTGCAACTGTCGATGGTCTTAAAGGGCTTGGCTGCTGCGGCCCGTGCGGGCAATGCCACAGGCCAGCTGGATGTGGCCGCTGCCGAAACCGCTGCGATGGATACCCTGCGCCAACGCGGCTGGGCCCCCGACTACATCACCCTGCGTCGTCAGCATGACTTGTCACCCGTGAGCGGCCCATGCGCTGAGCCGCTGGTGGTGTTGGGTGCAGCTAAGTTGGGTAAGACGCGGTTGATTGATAACCTCGAAGTTTGAGGTCTTGCTTCGGCTGAGTGATTGGTGTTCGCTGGGGTTTTCTCCGACTGAGGTTTTCAAAACACCCATTTGTCAGCCGCAGTCTTCTCGCCTAGGGAATGAGCGGGTGACGATTTCTGGTACCCCAGCATGAGGAACCCGCTCATTCCCTAGGCGAGAAGCGAGCTCAGAAAAAAGAAGTTACTTCTTCATCAACTCACGATCTTGACGGTACCGATCGTAATTAGGCAAAGCCTTGTCATCCTGCCCCGTGCCCGCTGATTTGGCACGTTCGTTGGCTCGAATGCCTTCATAAAACGATTGCTCAGTCACCACGCCACAGGCACTAACTAGGCAGCAGAGAACCAGTACTAGACGCATCAGAAGCGAAACCCAAAAGCCAAGCGCATGATGTTGGCTTGTGTGAAATTGGCTCTTTGGTCATACGCCATTCGCACAAAGTAGTCGCGCAGATCCAAAGTCACAGACAAGCCATTACCTTTGACCTTCGGCTCGCCCACATCACTGGCGCCTGAGCGCGCAAACGCGTCCACCGTCAAACCCATGACATTGGGCAATGCGCCGCGCCACACCAAGTGCGTCACGCGTTGGCCTGTTTTCAAGCGATCATCAAAGATTTGGTAAAACGACAACTGTCCTAGCTGACGCTGCGAATACGTGCCTCCCCACAACACCGAGTCGTTCGGGTCAAAGTTCAAGTTGTAATAGGTCTTCACGTTGGTACGGCCTAAGCCCAGCAATGGTGAGAGCCCATCCACATTGTCTTGCTTGCCATCCCATGTGATGCTGCCACCGACAAAACCGCCGCTCGCTACCTGCAACGACGAAATCAACTGACCATAAGAAGCCAAGCGGGCGGACTGCTCAACTCCCGTACGCGACTGCGTGAAGTTGTTTGGGTCTTGGTAGTAACCCAACCAAAATTTAGTATCTTTGGTGTTGCCGCGCAGGTTGATGTCAGTTGCGTTGGATTGGATCACCGAGTCACGGTAACTGCCCAGCGTGGCCTTCCAAGCAACCACTTGCTCAGGCTTTAATGGATCAACGGGGTCTATGTTGGCGCGGTCTTGGCTGGCATAAATAGCGGGTGTAGTGAGCAAGCCCGCTAGAACAGACCCAGCCGCAAAGCGCTTAATTCTCACCCTTTGCCTCTCGTCCCATCAACTCAGCCACGGCTTGTGCAGGCGTGGTCTTGCCATCTAGCAATGCCACCACCGTCTGAGCAATCGGCATATCCACACCCAAGTGCTGCGCACGTTGCACCACGGTGCGTGCGGAGTACACGCCTTCGGCCACATGACCCAATGAATCGACCGCTTGTTGCAGTGTCAGGCCTTGGGCCAGTGCGAGGCCAACTTGGCGGTTACGGCTCAAATCGCCGGTCGCGGTCAGCACCAAGTCGCCCAAGCCCGACAGGCCCATGAAGGTTTCGGTTTTGGCACCCAGTGCCACGCCAAGGCGGGTGATTTCAGCCAAGCCGCGTGTGATGAGTGCGGCACGGGCGTTGAGGCCCAGCTGCAAGCCGTCGCACAAGCCCGTCGCAATAGCCAACACGTTTTTCACCGCACCGCCCACTTCCACGCCCACGATGTCGTCGTTGGCGTACACGCGCAGGCTGTTGTTGTGAAAGGCTTGCACCATGGCGTCGCGCGCCGCATCGTCGCTGCTGGCGGCCACCAAGGCGGTGGGCATGCCGCGCGCTACTTCTTGCGCAAAGCTGGGGCCGCTGAGTGCGCCACCGCGCAAGGCGGGGGCCACTTGGGCTTTGACTTCGTGGGCCATCAGGCCAAGGCCGTTTGATGACGCATTCGCAGCTGAAGCGCCGGCTTGCGCCGCTTCAAAGCCCTTGCACAGCCACGCCACAGGCACGCGACTACCCAAGATGGGGGCGAGTTGCGTGAGCATGCCACGCAAGCTGCTCATGGGTGAACCGATGACCACCAAATCTTGCTCGGCCAACCAAGGGCCGAGCGGCTCTGAAGACACTTGCACGCCTGCGGTGAAGGGCAACTCAGGCAAGTAGCGCGTGTTGACACGTTGCGCTTGCATGGCTTGCGCTTGAGCCGCATCGCGGGCCCACAGCGTCACGGTGTGGTGCGCGCCAGCGTTGATCGCCAGCGCCGTGCCCCACGCGCCTGCACCTAAAACGGCAATCTTCATGGCGATGGCCTAGAAGGTGAAATTACTGAACTGAGCCAGCCGCTTGTTGCTGCTGCTGTTCGTACATGGCTTGGAAGTTGATTTCTGCCAAGTGCACGGGGGGGAAGCCCGCGCGTTGAATGACGTCCGCCACGTTGCCGCGCAGGTAGGGATAAATGATTTGTGGGCAAGCAATGCCGATGACGGGGCCCATTTGGTCTTCAGGCAAGTTGCGAACTTCAAAAATACCGGCCTGTTTGGCTTCCACCAAGAACACCGTCTTGTCTTCAATCTTGGTGGTCACGGTGGCTGTCACAGTCACTTCCACAATGCCGTCGGCCACTTGTTCCATGCCCACGCCCAATTGGATATCCACCGAGGGTTGTTCGGTGCTGGTCAGGATGGCGGGCGAATTGGGTTGCTCCAAGGACAGGTCTTTCAAATAGACGCGTTGAATTTGAAACACGGGCGTGGCTTGTTCGTCTGACATGGTGATTTCCTAAAACAAAAAAAAGCCCGCATCGGCAATACCGAAGCGGGCAGCAAATCGGGATAGCTGAATTATGTCAGCTCAAGATTGCAACAAAGGCAGCAAACCGCCTTTGGCATCCAAGGCCACCAAATCGTCACAGCCCCCCACATGCGTGTCGCCAATGAAGATTTGCGGCACCGTGCGACGGCCCGTGATTTGCATCATGTGGGCGCGTGCCTCAGGGTCGGTGTCGATGCGGATTTCTTCAATTTGGGCCACGCCCTTGGCGTTCAACAGTTGCTTGGCGCGTATGCAATACGGGCAAACGGCGGTGGTGTACATCTTGACGGCTGGCATGGTGCGTTCTCCGAGGTGATTGGGGGCGATTGCCGATTAAGCTTTGGCAACAGGCAGGTTAGCTTCTTTCCAAGCTTTCAGCCCACCGTGCAGCGAATGCACCTTGTCGTAACCCAGTTTTTGGGCGATGGCTTGGGCACGCTTCGAACGGCCCCCCGCCGCACACACCATGATGACGGGTGTGCTTTTGTTTTTCACCGCTTTGTCGAGGCGCGCCTCGAGCTCGTCCAAGGGCACGTTCACGGCGCCTTTGATGTGGCTTTGGGCAAACTCATCGGCGCTGCACACGTCGACCACCACGCCTTTTTCGCGGTTCATGCATTGCACAGCCTCGGTGGGCGAAATACCGGTGGCTGCAGCGCCTTGCACCACGGGCAGCAGCAAAAAGAAACCACTGCTCAGGGCAATGGCCATCAACATCCAGTTGTCGAGAATAAATTTCACGGGGAATCCAGTTCAGGGGGTTAAAAGTATCGAGTCAGGCCAGCATTCTAAAATCACCGCCAATCTTTCACTGACTCTGTTGATTTAAACCATGTACAAGCTCGTATTAATCCGCCACGGCGAATCCACTTGGAACCTTGAAAACCGCTTCACCGGATGGACCGATGTGGATCTGACCCCCACCGGCATCGAACAAGCCAAGAACGCAGGCAAGCTGCTCAAGGCCGAAGGCTATGAGTTTGACGTGGCTTACACCAGCGTCTTGAAACGCGCCATTCGCACTCTGTACCTCGCGCTGGACGAGATGGACTGCACTTGGCTGCCCGTGGTCAAAAGCTGGCGTTTGAACGAGCGCCACTACGGTGGCCTGCAAGGTTTGAACAAAGCCGACATGGCCAAGCAATACGGCGACGACCAAGTGCTGATCTGGCGCCGCAGCTACGACACGCCCCCTCCTGAACTTGAAGCCACCGACCCCCGCAGCGAACGCGGCGACCCCCGTTACGCCAAGCTCGATCCCGCGCAAGTGCCGTTGACCGAGTGTTTGAAGGACACCGTGGCCCGTGTCATCCCGTTCTGGAACGAGTCGATGGCCCCTGCCATCAAAGCAGGCAAGCGCATCGTGGTGGCGGCACACGGCAACTCGATCCGTGCGTTGGTGAAATACCTCGACAACATCGGAGATGCTGAAATTGTGGGCTTGAATATCCCCAACGGCATCCCACTGGTGTATGAGTTGGACGAGAACCTCAAACCCATTCGTCATTACTACTTGGGCGATGCCGAAGCGGCTGCCAAAGCAGCGGCTTCAGTGGCCACACAAGGCAAAGCCTAATCGGCCCACTTGCAGCGCGCCTTCTGGGCGCGTTGTATATTGAGCACCTACTCAATTTGTCCATTCTCGAAGGCCACATGCGTCAAAAACTCAAGATTGCAGGCTGGGTCGCCATCGGCGCCCTGACCGGCGCACTGACCACCGTCTCGCTGCAAACCGCGGCACGCGCCAACATGGCGCCGCTGCCCCTGGAAGAATTGCAGCAACTGGCCGCTGTGTTCAGCATGGTCAAGAGCGACTACGTCGAGCCCGTGGACGAGAAGAAACTCATCAGCGACGCCATCACCGGCATGGTCGCCAGCCTTGACCCGCACTCGCAGTACTACGACAAAAAGTCTTTCAAAGAATTCCGCGAAGGCACCACCGGCCGCTTTGTGGGCGTAGGCATTGAGATCACACAAGAAGAAGGCCTAATCAAAATTGTGTCGCCCATCGAAGGCTCACCCGCTTTCCGTGGCGGCATCAAGTCGGGTGACTTGATCACCAAGATTGACGACACCGCGGTCAAAGGTCTGTCGCTCAACGACGCTGTCAAGCGCATGCGTGGCGAACCCGGCACCAAAGTGCTGCTCACCATCTACCGCAAAGACGAAAACCGCACGTTCCCTTTGAACATCATCCGTGAGGAAATCAAAACACAAAGCGTCAAAGGTAAGGTGATGGAGCCCGGGTACGGCTGGATTCGCCTGAGCCAGTTCCAAGAACGCTCGGTGGATGATTTCGCTAAAAAACTGGAAGACATCTACAAACAAGAACCCAAACTCAAAGGCGTGGTGTTAGACCTGCGCAACGACCCCGGTGGTTTGCTGGATGCTGCTGTGGCCGTGTCGGCGGTGTTTTTGCCCGAAAACGTGAGCGTGGTGTCCACCAACGGTCAATTGGCGGAAAGCAAGTTTGTTTACAAAGCCTCGCCTGAGTTTTACCGCCGCAGCAATGGCAACGACCCCATCGCTCGTCTTCACCAAGCCACCAAAGGCATTTACCGCACCGTGCCTTTGGTCGTGCTGGTCAACGAAGGCTCGGCATCGGCCAGCGAAATCGTGGCTGGCGCCTTGCAAGACCACAAACGTGCCACCATCATGGGCAGCCAAACCTTTGGCAAGGGCTCGGTGCAAACCGTGCGCCAACTCGGTCCTGATACCGCTTTGAAAATCACCACCGCGCGGTACTACACGCCCAGTGGCCGCAGCATTCAAGCCAAAGGCATCGTGCCCGATGTGTTGCTGGACGACACTGCCGAAGGCAGCCCTTACGCCATTCTGCGTATGCGTGAAGCTGATTTGGACAAGCACTTAGAAAGCGGCCAAGGCAAAGACGCAAAAGACGCGGCGAAAGAAAAAGAAAAAGAGAAGGCCCGCGAAGAAGCCATGAAGCGTTTGGAAGAAGAGTCCAAAAAACCCAACAGCGAGCGCCGCCCGCCTGAATTTGGCAGCGACAAAGACTTCCAACTTGAGCAAGCGATCAAACGCCTCAAAGGCCAAACCGTGTTAGCCAGCAAGACGCAAACGGAGCGTCCTGTAGAGAAAAAAGACAAGTAATTCACTGGTAACCCTGCGGTGAACGACGACCAACTGCTGCGCTACTCGCGCCACATCCTGCTTGACGAGGTGGGCATCGAAGGCCAGCAGCGCCTGGTCGACAGCCATGTGCTGGTGGTCGGTGCCGGCGGTCTAGGCTCTCCCGTCGCCTTGTACCTCGCGGCCAGCGGCGTAGGCCACATCACGATCGCCGACCACGATGTGGTCGACCTCACCAATTTGCAACGCCAAATCGCGCACAGCACCGCGCGTATTGGCCAGCCCAAAGTCGATTCGGCCTCCCAAGCCATGCTGGCGCTCAACCCCGAAGTGCGGGTGACCGCGCTGGCCCACAAGCTAGATGCAATCCAGCTTGACGCCCTCGTGCCTACCGTGCAAGTGGTGGTGGACTGCTGCGACAACTTTGAAACCCGCCAGGCCGTGAATGCCGCATGCGTGAAACACAAGGTGCCACTCGTCTCGGGCGCAGCCATTCGCATGGATGGTCAGTTGGCGGTGTACGACGCACGCGATGACGCGTCGCCCTGCTACGCGTGCATCTTCCCGCCCACCGAAGCCCCCGAAGAAGTGCGCTGCGCAACCATGGGCGTGCTCGCGCCCTTGGTGGGCGTCATCGGCACGATGCAAGCCATGGAAACCGTCAAGCTCATCACGGGCATGGGTTC
>CANCGU010000020.1 GCA_947377705.1 Comamonadaceae bacterium | reverse complement strand
GTGGATGGCAGCCGCAACTGCAGAGCCTGATGACATTGAAGAACTTGAAGTGGAGTTTTAACCATGAGTACCGCTGTTTCTAAAACCATCGCCTACGAGAGCAATACCGATTTCTCTCACGTCAAACCCGAAGACACCCAGTTTTTGCCAGGTGGCTTGCGCGACTTCTTTGTCTACCGCGACCTAGGCGTTGCCAAAGCCACGCGTGGCAAGGTGATTGCACACATCGCCAAAGCCAACATGCCGCCAGAGAACGGCACGGGTTGGCACTACCACGTTGCTGAATTTCAAATCGTCATCATGCTCAAAGGCTGGGCGCGATTCATGTACGGCGAAACACCCACGCTGGTGTCTGCGGGCGATTGCGTACACCAACGCCCGGGGATCATTCATTACTTGTTCGATTACTCGTCTGACATGGAGTATTTGGAAATTGTGGGACCTGCAGACTTTGAGTCCATCTCTGTCGATGGGCCATGTGAAGTGCCACAGATCACGCCTTGGGTGAAGTAACTTTTAACTTCTGCTCAGACATAAAAAAAGACCACCCGAGGGTGATCTTTTTGTTGGCGTCACACTTGATTAGAAGTGGTATTCAGCGCGAATCATTGGCGTCTTAGCGAACGCACCTTTGCCAGCGGCACCTGTGTAGTCGTTACCAAACTTATTTTTCCAGTATTGGTACTCAGCACCGACTTTGAAGGTCTTGTTGCCCGACACGTCGTACATGACTTGCATGTCAATGTTGGTTTCAGCAACCGTATTGCCACCAAATTCGTCTTTACCTTTGGCTGCAATGTAGTTTGCAAAACCTTCAAATGACAAAGGAATTGAGCCTACGCTGAAGGGGACACCCCAGGCGGCAGTCAGCATTGGGTGAGGCGCATAGTGGTAACGCTCTTTACCGCTGCTTGTGTAAGTGCTGTAGGGTGAGTTGCTTTCCCACAATTGCAACAAGCTCACATTCAAGAAGCCAGGAACATCCAACATGACTGTAGGGCCAGCTGCAAACATTTCCTTCTTAGAGTTGTAGCCTGCATCAGTTTTGGTGTTGAAGTCAAAACCACTTGTAAAACCCAAACCGCGAACACCTGTTGTTTTGAATGATTTGCCAGAAACTTTTTCAAAGTCCAACGTATTTCGATAAACGACATACACCTCATGCGCGCCAGTCTTGGAACCCGCAGCAGATGGATCTTTCTGGTTTGACAACAGCAAGTCCGCATTGAAGAAGTTGCTGCCGTATTTGAAACCGCTGACATGCGTCAAACCAACGATATTTTTCGTAACAGCATCCGTATTGAAGGGCTCAGCGTAGTTTGTGCCACGACGCAAACTGATAGACGTGTCGCTCCAATCAGCAGCTTGCACAGCGACTGCAGCAGCAGCCATTGCAACGAGGGCAATTTTCTTTTTCATTTTTAAGATTCCTTCAAGGTTAAAAAATTAGTTATGCAAGACAGATGCCAGAAAACCAGCATCTGCTTTTTTAGTTACTTAGCGCCTGGCACTTTGCCTTCCACGCCTTTGACGTAGAAGTTGACGCCGCTCAAGAACTTGTCGTCAGCGACTTGGTCTTTCTTCAACACTTCTTTGCCAGCGTTGTCAACCAAGGGGCCTTTCCAGATGGCGAAGCTGCCGTCTTTCAAACCTTTCTTAACTTCGTCAATCTTGGCTTTGGTTTCAGCGGGCACGTCTTCGGCAATAGACACGATGTCAATCGCGCCGTCTTTCACGCCAGACCATGTGTGGCCGCCGCCAGTCCACTTGCCTTCCAAGGCTGCGCGGGTGGCGCTGATGTAGTAAGGCGTCCAGTTGATGACGGCAGAGGCCAAATGGGCTTTAGGGCCGTAGGCGGTCATATCAGAGTCCCAACCGAAAGCGCGCTTGCCTTTGTCTTGGGCTGTCTTCAACACGGCTGGAGAGTCGGTGTTTTGGAACAAGATGTCAGCACCGCCGTTGATGAGCGATGTGGCAGCCTCCGTTTCTTTCGGTGGGTTGAACCACTCGTTGACCCACACCACTTTGGTCTTGACTTTGGGGTTGCTCGATTGCGCACCCAAGGTGAAGCTGTTGATGTTGCGAATAACTTCAGGGATTGGAATGGAGGCGACAACGCCCAAGGTGTTGCTCTTGGTCATCTTGCCTGCGATCACGCCAGCCATGTAGGCGCCTTCGTAGGTGCGGCTGTCGTAGGTGCGCATGTTGGGAGCTTGTTTGTAGCCTGTGGCGTGCTCGAACTTGACATCAGGGGTGTCTGCGGCCACTTTGAGCATGGGCTCCATGTAGCCAAAGGTGGTGCCAAACACCAGCTTGTTGCCTTGTCCCACCATGTCGCGAATCACGCGCTCTGCGTCTGCAGACTCGGGGACGTTTTCCACGAACGAGGTTTGAATCTTGTCGCCGAATTCTTTTTCAAGGGCTTTGCGTGCGTTATCGTGCGCAAAAGTCCAACCGCCGTCGCCCACAGGGCCCACATAGGCGAATGCAATTTTCAAAGGCTCAGCCTTGGCCGCAGCAGCAGGTGCTTCAGCAGGCTTGGCTTCTTCTTTTTTACCGCAACCCACGAGCACAGCAGCGGACACAGCGGTTAAGGCTGCAGCTTGCAACCAGCGACGTTTCAACAAGTTAGTCATGAAAAATCCTTTAAAAAGAGAACTAAAAAAGCGAACAAATTATCAACCTGGATAAAACGGTTTCCCAATCGAGGCAGGCATGTTTACCCTGAGCCAACGCGGATTTTTGGAAATCAACGCCAGCACCACGATGGTGGACAGGTAGGGCAACATGCTCAAAAACTGGCTAGGCACATCTACGCCTGTGGCCTGTAAATGGAATTGCAACATGGTCACCCCACCGAACAGGTAAGCACCAAGCAATACGCGTGCCGGGCGCCATGTGGCGAATGTGGTGAGGGCCAAGGCGATCCAACCTTTGCCTGCAATCATGCCCTCCACCCACAACGGTGTGTAAATGATGGAAATGTAAGCACCTGCCAGACCGCACAGCGCCCCCCCCACCACCACGGCCAACAGGCGGATACGGCGCACGGGGTAGCCCAGCGCATGGGCTGACTCGGGTGATTCGCCCACCGCACGCAAGACCAAGCCGGCACGGGTGCGGTAGAGGAAATAAATCAAACCCAAAGCCAGCGCAATTGCGCCATATACCAAGGGGTGGTGTTTGAACAAAGCAGGACCGATGAAAGGCATATCGGCCAACACGGGCAGCTCATATTGCACGCGCTCAGGCAACTTGGCCTGCACAAAGCTCACGCCCACAAAAGCCGAAAAACCGCCGCCAAACAAGCTCAAAGCCAAGCCTGTGGCGTATTGGTTGGTGTTCATCCAAATTACCAGCACGCCAAACAGTGCCGCCATTAAAGCGCCAGCACCCATGCCCGCCAAAAAGCCCAGCGCGTCGCTGCCTGTGGTGGCCACAGTGGCAAAGCCTGCGATAGCGGCACACAGCATCATGCCCTCAGCGCCTAAATTGACGATACCTGCTTTTTCGTTGATCAACAGGCCCAGCGACGCCAGCGCCAAAACAGTGCCCGCGTTCATCGTGGCGGCCCATAACAGTGCGTAAGTCTCCATCACAGTGCCCCCTCAGAATTTGATTTGGTGGCTTTGACCACCCAGCGCACGCGGTATTGCATCAAGGTGTCGCAGGCCAACAGCGTGAACAACAACAGCCCTTGAAACACACCCGTGAGCGAACGTGGCAAGCCAAGGCGCGATTGCGCCAGCTCACCCCCGATGTAAAACATGCTCATCAAAACTGCCGACAGCACCATGCCCACAGGGTGCAAGCGCCCCACAAATGCCACGATGATGGCCGCAAACCCATAGCCAACGGGGACAAACGGCGTGAGCTGTCGCAGTGGTCCCGCCACTTCCAAGGCACCTGCCAAGCCTGCTGCGGCCCCCGAAGCCAGCAACGCCAGCCACAACGCCTTGCGTGATGAAAAACCTGCATAGCGTGCTGCATCAGGGGCCAAGCCGCCCACCTGCTGCGCAAAGCCTGCATGCGTACGAAACAAAAACACCCACAAGGCGCCCACACCTGCGAGCGCCAGCAACACACCGATGTTCACGCGCGTGCCTGTGATGAGCTTGGGGATTTGCGTGATGGCATCAAAGGTTTTGGTTTGCGGAAAGTTGTAGCCCAGCGGATCTTTCCACGGGCCATACACCAAGAAGTTCAACACCATGATGGCCACGTACACCAGCATGAGGCTGACCAAAATTTCGCTCGCATGAAAACGGTCACGCAAGAACGCGATCACGCCCGCCCACAGCATGCCACCGACCACGCCTGCCAACAAAATCAGCACCCAAAAACCAGCACCCGTGTTGGCGTCCGCCATCAGCGCAGCGCCAGAGGCAAACACCGCACCCATCACAAACTGACCTTCTGCACCAATGTTCCACACGTTGGAGCGAAAGCACACCGCCAAACCAAGTGCAATCAGTAACAGCGGCGTCGCCTTGACCATCAATTCGGACAAGGCGTACACGCTCTTGATGGGCTCCCAAAAGAACACCTGTAGGCCACGCACCGGGTCTTTGCCCAGTGCAACAAAAAGAATCACGCCCAACACCACCGTGATGGCCAACGCCAATAAAGGCGATGCATAACGCCACAACCGCGAAGGCTGGGCACGCGGCTCAAGACGCAGCATGGGTCACCTCCTGTTGGGTCGCGGGGGCATCCCATAAACCACTCATCCATGCGCCAATGCGCGACACATTGGCTTCTTCGCGTGCGAGCGCGGGCGACAAGCGGCCTTCGGCCATCACATGCAAACGGTCTGACAGCTCTAACAACTCGTCTAACTCCTCACTCACCACCAACACGGCGCAGCCTGCATCACGCAGGGCCAGGAGCGCAGCGCGTATTTGCGCGGCGGCACCCACGTCAACACCCCAAGTGGGTTGCGACACGATGAGCAGCTTGGGCGCAGCTTCAATCTCGCGGCCCACCAAAAACTTTTGTAAATTGCCACCCGACAGCGAGCGTGCCGCTGCATCGGGACCGCCCGCTTTCACTTGGTACTTGGCAATGATGTTGGCAGCTTGGGTGTGCAGCGTTTTTAAATTGAGCCAACCCAACGCACCTGCGACACCGCGAGGCGACACCGCATCATGGCGGGTGAGCAACAGGTTTTGTGCGAGGCTCAAGCCAGGCACTGCACCACGGCCTAAACGCTCTTCTGGCACAAAATGCAGCCCCAAGTCGCGGCGTTGGTCTGGATTGAGTTGCCCCATGGCTTTACGCTCAAGCTGAATGCTGTCAGCCGCCGCACGCATGTCTTCACCCGACAAAGCAAACAGCAGTTCGCGCTGGCCGTTGCCCGACACACCGGCAATGCCCACCACTTCGCCTGCGCGCACTTGCAGGTTTACACCATTCAGGTCCACACCAAATGGGTCATCGGCTTGCAGACGCAAATCATGCACATTCAATATGGCGGCGCCTGGTTTGTGCTCCCGCACATGCAGCTCGGGTGGCAAACTGCCAATCATGAGCTGGCTCAGCGAGGCGTTGGTTTCTTGACGCGGGTCGCACACGCCAGTGACGCGACCGGCACGCATCACAGTGCAAGCGGTACACAAGGCACGAATTTCGTGCAGCTTGTGGCTGATGTACAAAATGCTGCGGCCTTCGCTGGCGAGCTGTCGCAGCACCACAAATAGTTTTTCTACCGCTTGGGGTGTGAGCACCGAAGTGGGCTCGTCCAAGATGAGCAGTTGCGGGTTGGTGAGCAATGCACGGATGATTTCCACGCGCTGCATCTCGCCCACACCTAGCGTGTGCACGGGACGGTCAGGGTCAATGTCAAGGCCGTACTGCGCGGCTGTGTCAGTGATGCGCTGCGCCACCTCGGCCAAGCTAAAGCGCTTATCTAGGCCCAGCCACACGTTCTCGGCCACGCTGAGTGTGTCGAACAAACTGAAGTGTTGAAACACCATACTGATGCCCAGTCGGCGTGCCTCTTGCGGGTTGCGAATGTTCACCCGTTCCCCGTTGAACCGAATTTCACCCGCATCGGGCTTGACTGCACCGTAGATGATTTTCATCAGCGTGGACTTGCCCGCACCGTTCTCACCCAGCACGGCGTGAATTTCGCCAGGCTGTACTGTCAGGCTCACGGCATCGTTGGCCACCACAGCGGGATAACGCTTGGTGATGTGGGTAAGTTGCAGTCTGGGTTGGGGCATCGTAAAAATTTTAGTTACGCACAGAGACTGCTAGGTTAGCAGCATCGGCTGTACGACTTCTTGCAAGCACCGTGCCTGATAATTGCAGCATGAGCAAAACCATCATTTATTCCTTCAAGGTCGAGTTTGGTGACTGCGACCCCGCACGCATTGTTTGGTTCCCCAACTACTTCCGCTGGATTGATGCGGCTTCGCGCCACTTCTTCACCCAATGCGGCGTGCCACCTTGGTATGAAACCGAAAGAACCATCGGAGTCTTGGGCACGCCCATTGTCGACACACACGCGCGCTTCGTGAACACGGCCAGCTACGGTGACTCACTGGAAGTGCACACCACCATCACCGAGTGGCGTACCAAAAGCTTTGTGACGAACTACAAAATTCGCAGAGGGGATGACCTCATCATGGAATGCGAAGAAGTGCGCATCTTCGCGGCCCACCGTGCCGCCGTGGGGGACCCACAGCCCGGCATTCGCGCCGTCGCCATTCCGCCCTCGATTCGCAGCTTGTGCGAATGAAGCTTTAGAGCACCAAGATCGCGCGGAAATCGTTGACGTTGGTGTGCGTGGGGCCAGTCACCACCAAATCGTCGACCGCATGAAAGAAACTGTAGGCGTCGTTGCGGTCTAGGCAATCGATCGCTTTGACACCTTGCACCAGCGCACGGGCCAAAGTATCGGGGCCGACAAGGGCACCTGCGTTGTCTTCGATGCCGTCAATCCCATCCGTGTCGGCAGCGAGCGCCCACACGTTCGACTGGGCTTGCAAGGCAATCGCCAAACCTAAGCAAAACTCACCCGCACGACCACCACGTCCTTTGGGCGTGCCTGCTGCTTGGGGTCGAATGGTCACCGTGGTTTCGCCACCACTCAGGATGACGCAAGGCTTTTGGAAAGGTCCTTTACCCTGCGCGGCGGCGCGTGCCAGTGCGGCGTGCACCTTGCCCACCTCGCGCGATTCACCTTCCAGCTCATCGCTCAACACATAAGCGTTCAGGCCAGCGGCGCGCGCCACTTCGGCGGCGGCTTCGAGCGACTGTTGGGGTGTCGCGATCAAGCGCACGGGCTGCTTGGCCCACTCGGCACTGGGCTTGGGCGTTTCGAATGCACCCGCTTTCAGCGCAGCTTCAATGGCAGCGGGTACTTGTATTTTGTAGCGTTGCAAAATGGCCCATGCATCGGCACAGGTCGTGATGTCAGGCACGGTAGGCCCGCTAGCAATGACCGAAGGGTCATCGCCCGGCACATCACTGATGGTGAGCGTGACAACTTGCGCAGGGCCGCAAGCGGCCGCCAAGCGGCCCCCTTTGATGCGCGAAAGGTGCTTGCGCACACAGTTCATTTCACCAATGCCCGCGCCGCTTTTGAGCAAATCGCGGTTGATGCGCTGCTTGTCTTCCAAGGTCAGGCCATCGGCAGGCAGCGTAAGCAAAGCCGAGCCACCGCCAGAAATCAAGAACAACACCAAATCGTCTGCCGTCAAACCTTGGGTCAGTTGCAAGATACGCTCGGCAGCCGCTAGGCCTGCCGCATCGGGCACAGGGTGCGAGGCCTCCACCACCTCAATACGCTCGGGCAAACCCACAGGGCGTTGTGGTGTGTGGTGGTAGCGCGTGACCACGAGGCCTGACAACGGCTTGTCAGCAGGCCACAGTGCTTCGACCGCTTGCGCCATCGCGCCACCGGCTTTGCCTGCACCGAGCACCACGGTACGGCCTTTGGGTGGTGGCGGTAAATAAGCGGCAGTATTGTGCAAAGGCAAGGCACGATGGACAGCCGCATCGTAGAGCTGGCGTAGAAAAGATTGGGGATCGGTGTGTGGATCAATCATCCGTCTATCCTAGCGCCGCTCAAACAGGTTTAAGCCAACCAAGCCTTGAGCGAAGCCGCCACTTTTTCGGCAGAAATGCCATAGCGGTCGTGCAAAGTCGGCAAGGCGCCCGCATCCAGGAACGCATCAGGCAGGCCCAACATGCGGAACTTGGCGGGTGCAGCGCTTTCGCGCAGCAACAAGCCAGCCACCGCTTCGCCCAAACCGCCAATCACCGAGTGGTTCTCTGCCACCACCACCAAACGACCGGGCTTGCGCACTTCGGCCAAGAGGGTGGCTTCGTCGAGCGGCTTGATCGTGGGGCAATGCAACACCGCCACGTTGATCTTGTCGGCTTCGAGTTGTTTGGCCACTTCGAGTGTGCGCATGGTCATGAAACCGCTGGAAATCACCAGCACATCGGCACCGTCGCGTAGCAACTTGGCTTTGCCCAACTCGAACTTGTAGTTGTATTCGTCGAGCACCAGCGGCACATTGCCACGCAACAAGCGCATGTAAACAGGGCCTTGGTGCGCGGCGATTTGTGGCACAGCTTGCTCGATATCGAGCGCATCACAAGGGTCCACCACCGTCAGACCGGGGATGGCGCGCATCATGGCGAGGTCTTCCGTTGCTTGGTGACTTGGCCCGTAGCCGGTGGTGAGGCCGGGCAAAGCGCAGCAAATCTTCACGTTCAAGTTTTCTTCGGCAATCACTTGATGGATGAAGTCATAGGCGCGGCGTGTGCCAAACACAGCGTAGGTCGTGGCAAATGGCACCAAACCCGTTTTGGCCATGCCGCCTGCAGCGCCCATGAGCAACTGCTCGGCCATGCCCATTTGGAAGAAGCGCTCGGGGTGGGCCTGCGCAAACAGGTGCAAGTCGGTGTACTTGGCGAGGTCGGCAGTCATGCCCACCACTTCGGGGTGGCTCGCGGCGTATTCGACCAAGGCTTTGCCAAAGGGCGCGGCCTGCACGCGCTGGCCTTCGCTCGCGATGGAGGCAATCATGGCTGAGGTGGTCAGCCGAGGTTTTTTTTCAGTCACAGCGTTCATTGCTCGTCTCTTTAATCAGTAGGTCAAGGACGGTTCGCGTCCAACACATCCAACGCTTGTTGCCACTCGGGTGGATCCACGCGGATGAAATGGTTCTTCTCACGCACCTCAAGGAAAGGCACGCCCTTGCCCATCAAGGTGTCGCACAAAATCACGCGAGGCTTGGCATCGGGCAAGGCGCGTGCGGTGTCGAACGCACGCAGTACGGCGGGCAAGTGGTTGCCATCGACGCGCTGCACATGCCAACCGAACGAGGCCCACTTGTCGGCCAAGGGCTCGAAACCCATGACCTTGGTGGAGGGGCCATCGGCCTGCTGGTTGTTGATGTCCACCATGCAAATCAAGTTGCCCAAACCGTGGTGGGCCGCAGACATGGCAGCTTCCCAGGTGGAACCTTCGTCGAGTTCACCATCCGACATCGAGTTATAAACAAAAGCAGCGCTGCCTTGGTGACGCAGCCCCAAGGCCATGCCCACCGCAATAGGTAAGCCTTGGCCAAGCGAGCCACCCGAGATTTCCATGCCGGGTGTGTACGTGGCCATACCCGACATGGGCAAACGGCTGTCGTCGCTGCCGTAGGTTTCCAATTCAGACTCGGGGATGATGCCTGCCTCAATCATGGCGGCATAAGCCGCAATCGCGTAGTGACCGTGCGAGAGCAAAAAGCGGTCGCGCCCTTGCCACTCTGGCTCGTTGGGGCGAAAGTTCATGGCATGGCCATAGGCCACCGCCAGCACGTCGGCATAGCCCAAGGCTTGGCCCACATAGCCTTGGCCTTGTACCTCGCCCATGCGCAAGGCATAGCGGCGAATGCGATAAGCACAGCTGGCAATTTCTTGAAGGTTACTCATAGTGTGTGTCAGTCAAAGAAGTGAAGTTCAACGCAGGGTCAGCCAAGGCAAGTAGGCAAAACCCAACAGTAGCGTGATGGCCACGGCATAGAAAGGAATCAGCTCAATCACCACATCACCAATGCGCACCTTGGCGATGGTGCTGGTGATGAACAGCGTGGTACCAATAGGCGGGTGATACAGGCCAATCGACAAGTTGACGATCATCATGATGCCGAGCTGGATGGTGTCCATGCCGACCGCAGAAGCCAAGGGCACAAACATGGGCGTGAGCAACAAGACAGCCGCAGGCAAGTCAATGAACATGCCAGTGGCCAGCATGATGAGGTTCATCGCCAAGATGATGAGCCAAGGTTCTTGCAAAGTTTCTTTGGCATATAACGTGAAGGCAGCTGGCAATTGTTCGTAGGTCACGATCCAACCCACCACACTCGATGCCATGATGATCAGCAACACCACACCTGTGGAGATGCCCGCTTCCACCGCAGCCGCCTTGAGCTTGCTCAAGTTCAAGTCGCGGTACACCAAGCCAGACACGACCAAGGCGTAGAGTGTGGACATCACACTTACCTCGGTAGGCGTGGCAATGCCAAACCGTAAGAAGATGATGATCAACACAGGCATAGCCAATGCTGGGCCTGCATGCATGAGTTGGTGCATGAAAGCACCCCACTCAAACGGTGTGGTGTCGCGCGGGAAGTTGCGACGACGCCCCTGCACGTAGCACACGAGCATGAAGCCGCCACACATCAACAGGCCCGGCAAAATGCCCGCGACAAACAAAGCACCAATCGACGCGCCAGACACCAGCGCGTAAACGATCATCGGAATCGAAGGTGGAATCAAGATGTCAATCGTGGCCGCAGCAGCTAAGGTGCCCGCTGCAAAAGGTGCGGGGTAACCCAGCTTTTTAAGCCAAGGAATCAGCATCGAACCAATCGCTGATGCGTCAGCCACAGCCGAGCCTGACACGCCACCAAAAATAGTAGACGACAACACGCCCACTTGCGCAGGACCTCCGTGTACACGGCCAATCATCATGGTCAACAAGCTGACCAAGCTTTGGCCCAACTTGCCACTGACCATCAGCGCGCCAGTCATCATGAAAAAGGGAATCGCAATCAGCGGAAAGCTTTGCGTTTGCGTGATCATCTGCTCCACCGCCAAGTGCACAGGCACACGATCAATGATGAACAGGCCCGCAACAGATGCCAATACCAGCGAATGCGCAATCGGGATCGAAAGCAGCGCCGCAGTGATGAATAAACCAATGATTAAGAGGGTCATGCGTCAGCTCCAATTTCGTTATGTTCTTCACCGCGCCACACTTGTGGCAAACGGCACAGCGTGACGATAGCTAACATCACAAAACCCAATAACAAACAACCCACACTCACAGAGCCTGGCACTTGCATGATGGGCGAGCGCTCATCCGCCGCAATTTCAAACACAGGCAACGCGGTGTAGGCCAAGCCCAGGTACAAACTAGCCACCACTAGTGAAGCACCGGTCAGCACCCAACGACGTGCAGCACCCAGCTTTTGGGTCAGCATGACCACTGCAATGTGCGAGCCATGTTGTGCCGCGATGACCACGCCGGACATGATCATCCAAGGAAACATCAGCTCAGGTAGCTCAGAGGCCCACGACAGGCTGCTGCCTGCGGCATAGCGTAGACACACATTCACGCTCAGGATGAAGAACACGACCGACAGGGTGATGTACAACACAACGTGACACCACCAAGAAATGACCGCGTCCACCGCTTTGAATAAAGGATTCATGGCAAGACCTTGTGGACCCGCTGCATGCAGCGGGTCCGGTTGAGATAACAATTAACGTGCAGCCTGCACAACGCGGGTCACAAACTCACCAATCGGGCCGGTGGTCCACTTGGTGTAAACGGGTGCGCACGCATCGATGAAGGCTTTGCGATCGATGGTGTCAATCTGCACACCTTTGGCTTTGAGGTCGGCCACTAACTTGTCGTCGACTTCTTTGTTCAAACGACGTTGCAGTTGTGTGGCTTCAGTGGCGGCTTCGGTCACCACTTTTTGGTCAGCAGGTGTCATGCGGTCCCAAGTGCGCTTGCTCATCAAGAACGGAGTGGACTCATACTTGTGGCCAGACAAAGAGATGTACTTTTGCACTTCATACAACTTGGCGGATGAAATGTTGGTCAATGGGTTTTCTTGACCATCCACCACGCCTTGTTGCAAGGCCACATAAAGTTCAGAGAACTTGATTTGCTGTGCATCCGCGCCCATGGATTGCATGATGTCCACAGTCACCGCATCGGGTGGTGTGCGCATCTTCAGGCCCTTCATGTCGGCTGGCGACTTGATGGGGCGCTTGCTATTGGACATTTGGCGAATACCGTTGTCCCACAAGCCCAACAGCACCATGCCTTTGGCTGCGGCTTTGTCACCCAACTCTTTGCCAATCGCGCCATCCATCACGGTCCACGCTTTTTGCACATCAGCAAACAAGAAGGGCATGCCCAACGCAGCAAACTCGGGCACGGTGGAAGACACCGCACCTTGGCTGTTGGCCGAGAAGTCCAAAGTGCCAGAGCGCAAGGCGGTGACCATGGCAGCGTCGTCACCCAACTGAGCGGAGTGTGCCACTTGAATTTCAATGCGACCATTGGTTTTGGCTTTGACGGTTTCAGCAAACTTGACCGACGCAATGTGACGTGGGTTGTCCGGTGGGTTGCCGTGCGCCAGCGTCAATTTGACGGTTTGTGCGGATGCAAAGCCAGTCACGGCGAGCAGGGCCGTGGCCAGAACGGTGCGACGAATGAGGGATGTGGTTTTCATGGTTTTGTCTCCTGTGTTTTTAATAAAAGGGTCTATGCCCGGGTATCAATGAATCAGCATGCCACCGTTCACGTCCAACGTGACACCGGTGCAGTACTTAGACAAGTCGCTGGCGAGGAACACCACGCAACCGGCCACATCATTAGGCTCACCAATGTGACCCAATGGGATGCCATCCAAAATGGCTTGGCGCTTGTCTTCAGGAATCTTGCCTTTGTTGATGTCGGTCGCAATCAAGCCAGGCGTCACGCAGTTGACGCGGATGTTGTTGCCGCCGTATTCGCGAGCCATTGCGCGGGCCAAACCGAGTACACCAGCCTTGGCTGCTGAGTAATGTGGGCCGCCCAAAATGCCACCGCCGCGTTGGGCCGAGACCGATGAGATACACACGATGGAGCCGCTGTTTTGCGCAATCATGAGTGGCAATACCGCTTGTGAGGCGTACAAAGTGCCACGCAGGCTCACGTCCAGGATGCGGTCGTAATCAGCGCCGGTGATATCCAAAAACTTCACAGGTTGTGTGATGCCCGCGTTGTTCACCAAGATGTCAATGCGGCCGTACTTGGCCTTGATTTGTGCCACAGCGGCTTCGCAAGACGCTTTGTCGGTCACGTTGGCCACCAAACCCAGATGCTCGGCGCCGAGTTGAGCTGCTGCGGCTTGTGGGTGGGCCACTTCCAAATCGAGGATCACCACTTTGGCGCCCTGCGCTGCCATCATGCGCGCGGTGGCAAAGCCCAAACCGTTTAAACCTGCACCGCCAGTGACGACGGCAACTTTGTCCTTGAGTAGCATGCATGTCTCCTTTTTGTTTGCATTGCATTGATCGAGTGGCGTGATTGTTTGACAAGGTTGTGCTTGAGCACAAACGATATAAACTCACCACCAATTCAATTTCATTCATGTTGCATCGCAGCAATTGAACGGATTTCACCGCATGATTCCTCCACTCGCCGCCCTGCAAGCCTTTGAAACCATCGCCCGCCGCAAGAGCTTTGCACTGGCGGCCGAAGAGCTACACCTGACGCCTTCGGCTGTGAGCCATCAGGTGGCCAAGCTCGAAGGCCTGCTGCATGTGCGCTTGTTTGAACGTTCGGCGCGTGGCGTGGAAATGACCCCGGCGGGTCAGCAATACCTGCAACGCGTCGCCAGCGCTTTGGGCGCCATCAACGCCGCCACAGAAGACTTGCGCCACGGTGTGCAAGATACGCTGTATGTGCACAGCAGCCCGAGTTTTGCTAGCCTTTGGCTGATGCCACGCATTGCGCGTTTTGCCGAGCGACACCCCAACATTTCGCTGATGCTGTCGGCCTCCCATGTGCATTCAGACTTTCAGCTGGGGCAAATGGACATCGACATTCGCTATGGCATGCCCAACTGGCCCAACCTAGAGGTGGAGTCCATCTTCACCGAGCGCATCATGCCGCTGGCCAGCCCCGAGTTCATCCGCACCCACGCCCTGCACGAACCCGAAGACTTAGTGCGTGTGCCGCTCATTCAATCCAGCGTCAACTTGGTGCAATGGCCCGATTGGTTTGCACGTTTTTACGCCAGCGAACGTCCTGAGCGCATGGGCCTGAGGTTTGACCGTGCCATGATGAGTTTGGACGCCGCAGTGCAAAAACTGGGCGTGGCACTGGAAAGCGCGAGCGTGGGTCAATCGCTCATCGCCACCGGCAAGCTGCAACCCGTGTTCGAGGAACACATGAGCATCGAAGTACAAGGCCACTTCATGGTCTACCCAGCACGGCATGCATCACGGCCCGAAGTGAAGAGTTTTGTGGAGTGGCTCAGAGAAGAAGCGTCTCCGCCAGTCACGCCAAAAGGTTGAATCAGGTTCATCTAAGCCTGAATATTCATCGCTTGCGTTCATGTATGGGCTTGGCAAAAATCCGCGCCATGAATGCACACCCCCAACAAAACTTGGCGCACGCCATCCGTTTTCTCTCGATTGACGCCATCGTCAGAGCCCAAGAAGGCCACCAAGGCGTGCCGCTGGGCATGGCCGAAATTGCCACGGCGCTGTACACACGCCACCTCAAGTTCAACCCGCAAGACGCGGGCTGGTTTGACCGTGACCGTGTGGTGCTGTCCAACGGACATGGGTCCATGCTGCTGTACGCGTTGCTAAACCTGACGGGCTACCCCGCCTTTCCGATTGAAGAAGTGAAGCGCTTTCGCGTGCTGGGCTCGGTGTGCGAAGGCCACCCCGAGCGTCCGCATGACAAGCCCAACGGCATTGAAGTGACCACTGGCCCGCTGGGCCAAGGCATTGCCAACGCCTTTGGCATGGCAGTGGCTGAGGCCTACCTAAACGCCCGCTTTGGCAACGATTTGGTCAACCACCGCACTTACGCCTTTGTGGGCGACGGTTGCCTGCAAGAAGGTGTGGGCCAAGAAATGATCTCATTAGCAGGCCACTTGCAACTGGGCAAATTGACTTTGCTGTGGGACGACAACCAAATCACCGACGACGGCAGCACGGACCTGTCGATCAGCGAAAACGTGGCCGAGCGCTTCCGCGTGGCGGGCTGGCATGTGGAGGAGCTGGATGGCCACGACATTGAAGCCGTGTCTGCTGCCTTGGATGCTGCACGCCAAGATCCACGCCCCTCCATGCTGGCGTGCCGCACCGTGATTGCCAAAGGCATTGCCCGACTGCAAGGCCAACGCGGCGGCCACAGCGGACGCTTATACGAAGAAGATGCTCAAGCCGCACGCGACATGTTGGGCTGGATGCATGGCCCCTTTGAAATACCCACCGAAGTGCAACAAGCCTGGCACACAGCAGGCCAACGCAGCGCGGGTGAACACCAAGCTTGGCAAGCCCGTGTGGCAGCACTCCCGGCGACCGAGCGCGCTGAGTTTGAACGTGTGATGCGCGGCGAGCTGCCAGCGCAATGGCAACAAGTGCTGCTGGACTACAAACATAAAGCTTTGCAAGCGCCACCCGCGCCCAGCGGCATCTTCATCTCTGCAGAAATCAACGACCTGCTCACGCCTGTACTGCCCGAACGCATGGTAGGTTGTGCCGACTTAGAAGCCCCCACCAGCCACAAGCGTGGCCTGACGTCTTTCAACGCCCAAGACCGTTCTGGCTCGTATGTGCACTGCGGCGTGCGCGAACATGTAATGGGTTCCATGGCCAACGGCATGGCCGCGCACGGCGGTGTCATTCCGCTGTCGGTCACCTACCTCGCATTTGCCGACTATGAACGCCCCGCCATGCGCATGGCCGCACTGATGGGTTTGCCCGTCAAGTTTGTGTTCAGCCATGACTCGATTGGCATTGGCCGCAACGGCCCCACACACCAACCGGTCGAAATCCTCGCTTCGCTGCGTGCCATGCCCAACATGTGGGTCATGCGTCCCGCCGATGCGGTAGAAGCTGCTGAGTGCTGGACGCTGGCTTTGCAGCACCAAAGTGGCCCGGTGAGCATGGTGTTCGCACGTCAGTCATTACCGTTGGTCCGACACACGCACACCGCCGACAACCTCACCCGTCGCGGTGCGTACGTGTTGCATGAAGCAGCCTGTGGACCGCGTCAAGTCACTTTGCTGGCCACGGGCTCAGAAGTGTTGCTGGCCGTAGAAGCCCGTGAACAGTTGGAAGTTGCAGGCGTTGGCACGGCAGTGGTGTCTATGCCCTGTTGGGAGTTGTTCAACATGCAAGATGCGGCCTACCGCAGCAGCGTGCTGGGCACAGGCGTGCGCATAGGCATCGAAGCTGCGGTGCGTCAAGGCTGGGATGCGTACCTCGGCCTAGACGGTGGCTTTATAGGTATGACGGGTTTTGGCGCCTCTGGACCTGCAGATGAACTTTACCGGCTGTTCAATATCACCGCCGATGCCGTGGTGGCTGAAGCTCGCCGAGCTTTGCCACGCTAGCTCACTTTTTACCTAAGCCCAAACGTGCAGCGCCTTCGGTGTAAATCTGGGTGCGTTCTTTCATGAAAGCATCCATTTGGTCCACCCCGATGTTGATCAATTCAAAACCGTTTTTGGCAGCGAGCTCTTTCATTTCTGGATCGTTGTTCAAATTGGCCCACAGCTCAGACAAACGCTTACGCTGCTCAGGCGTGCTGGACTTTGGTACGCCAATGCCTCGGTAAGCGCCGTCCACCCAATTCACGCCCAACTCTTTGAATGTGGGCACATCGGGCATCAACGGATGGCGCTGCTCCATTGCCACGGCCAACGGGCGCACGCGCGCTTTGTTGGTGATCGCAAAGGGTGTGTAGGTGATCGCGCCATCGACTTGACTGCCCAACACTGCGGTCGTCATATCACCCGTGCCTTTGAAGGGGATGTAAATCGTCTTGACGTTGAAGGCTGCATTCAAACGCTCATGCGCGGCGTGATTGGCTGAGTTGAGCCCCGAACCACCGAGCGAAAACTTGCCTGGATCTTTTTTGACTGCGGCCAAAAATTCGGCAAAGTTTTTAATGGGACTGGCGACGGGCACGACCAAAATATCAGGCGTGTAGTGGAACCAATAGACGGGCGTGACGTCTGCCGTTTTGTATTGCACTTGGCCTTCAATGGGCTGGAACACGATGTGCGGCAGATTAATGCCCACCACGTTCACGCCATCGGCGGGCAGGCTGTTCATCTGCGTCCACATTAGGGCGCCACCGGCACCGGCTTTGTACTGCACCACGGTATCAATGGCTGCGCATTTCTTTTTCAGTACCGCTTGCTGGTGACGGGCCGACAAGTCTGACTCGCCGCCAGGCGGAAACGCCTGCCAGTACTGCACATTTTTATCAGGGCAAGGTTGGGCAAAAGCGGCTGCAGTGAGCAATGCGGACGTTGCAGCAAGAACTTTGAAAGGCCAATTGAAACGCATGGTGTTGTCTCCTTTTTATTGAGTTAAGCCATCAAGGCGCAGACCGCCTTTGTCACTTGCTCGGTGGTGGCTTTGCCGCCTAAGTCGCCCGTGTGCAAGGCAGGGTTGGCCGTGACTTGCTCGATGGCGTGCATCAGTTTTTGTGCCGCGGAGTGCTCGCCCAAATGCTCTAGCAGCATGACACAACTCCAGAAAGTGCCTACAGGGTTTGCCAGCCCTTTGCCCATGATGTCAAAGGCTGAACCATGGATGGGCTCGAACATGCTGGGGTAGCGGCGCTCGGGATCGATGTTGCCCGTGGGCGCGATCCCTAGGCTGCCCGCCAGCGCAGCAGCCAAGTCACTCAAAATGTCAGCATGCAAGTTGGTGGCCACGAGCGTGTCTAAAGTCGCGGGGCGATTGACCATGCGGGCGGTGGCCGCATCGACCAACTCTTTGTCCCACTTGACGTCAGGGAATTCTTGGCTGATTTGCAGCGCAATTTCGTCCCACATCACCATGGCATGGCGTTGGGCATTGGACTTGGTGACCACGGTCAACAGTTTGCGGGGGCGCGATTGCGCCAGCTTGAAGGCGTAGCGCATGATGCGCTCTACACCCGCACGGGTCATCATTGACACATCGGTGGCGACTTCAATGGGGTGGCCTTGATGGGCTCGCCCACCCACGCCGGAGTACTCGCCCTCTGAGTTTTCACGCACGATGACCCAATCAAGGTCCTTGGGGGCGCAGCGCTTCAACGGCGCATCAATGCCGGGCAAGATGCGCGTGGGTCGCACATTGGCATATTGGTCAAAGCCTTGGCAAATTTTCAAACGCAAACCCCACAAGGTGATGTGATCAGGAATGTGGGGGTCACCCGCCGAGCCAAACAAAATGGCGTCCATGGGACGCAGAGCATCGAGACCGTCTTTGGGCATCATTTCGCCGTGGGCACGGTACCAGTCGCCACCCCAGTCAAAGCTACTGAATTCAAATTTGAAATCTTGACTAGCCAAGGCCAATGCATGCAGCACTTGCTGTCCAGCAGGAATGACTTCTTTGCCAATGCCGTCTCCGGGGATGCATGCGATCTTGTAGGTCTTCATGGGCTCTCTTTCATTTGAATAAGTTTCAGGGCACTTTAAGCGTTTCGTCCAAAGACACAAGCCCATAGAGTTAAAGTGGCGACAGTCCCTACACACCTTTTGCTCTATGACGACCTTGCTCATCCACCGTGCCCGCTGCATCGCCACGCAAGACGATGCCAACACCGAACTGAACGACGCCTCACTGCTGCTGCGCGATGGTCGCATTGAACGCATCATCCCCTCGGGGGAAAACATGGACGAATTGCTGAAGCAAGTCGATGAAGTGATTGACGCACGCCGCCATGTGGTGGTGCCGGGTCTGATCAACACGCACCACCACATGGTGCAAAGCCTGACCCGTGCGATGCCGCAGGTACAAAACGCTGAGCTGTTTAGCTGGCTCAAAGGGCTGTACCCCATTTGGGCAGGCCTCACGCCTGAGATGGTGCTGGTGTCTAACCAAGTGGCCATGGCCGAGCTGCTGCTGAGCGGCTGCACCACCAGCAGCGACCACCTGTACATCTACCCCAACGGCGTGCGATTGGACGACAGCATTGAAGCCGCACACACGATTGGCATGCGCTTCACAGCCACACGCGGCAGCATGAGTGTGGGTGAAAGCCAAGGCGGCCTGCCGCCCGACCGCGTGGTGGAAAAAGAAGCCTTCATCCTCAAAGAAACCCAGCGCTTGATTGAGACCTATCACGATGCCAGCTATGGCGCGATGACGCATGTGGCCGTGGCCCCCTGCTCGCCCTTCAGTGTGAGCCAAGACCTGATGCGCGAAGCCGCCAAACTGGCCCGTGCACACAAGGTGCGCCTGCACACGCACTTGGCCGAGAACGACCACGACATTGCGTACACCCAAGAAAAATTCAACTGCACCCCCGCGCAATACGCCGAAGACCTTGGCTGGGTGGGCCACGACGTGTGGCACGCCCACTGCGTGAAGCTGGACGATGAAGGCACCTACCTATTTGCACGCACGCGCACCGGGATTGCCCACTGCCCCTGCAGCAACATGCGTTTGTCTAGCGGCATCTTGCCCCTGCGCAAAATGTTGGATGCTGGTGTGCCCATTGGTTTGGGCGTCGACGGCAGTGCCAGCAACGACGCGGCGCACTTATTGAACGAAGCCCGTCAAGCCATGCTGTTGGCACGCGTGGGCCGAGCCTTAGACGACCCGCGCGTCGAAGACGGGCACACCGTATTCGGTTGTGACCGCGGTCCGTCGGACATGACACCACGCGACGCCCTGCGCCTAGCCACACGCGGCGGCGCCCAAGTGCTAGGCCGCGCACACGAGCTGGGGCAAATTAAGGAAGGCTATTGCGCCGACATTGCCATGTTCCGCACAGACACGCTGAGCATGGCAGGTGGCGCCGTGCACGACCCCGTGGGTGCCTTGCTGCTATGCGCCAGCGACAACGCCGACTACGTCGTCGTCAACGGCCGCGTGGTGGTGCGTCAGGGTGAAATTGCAACGGTGGATATGGGGCCGTTGATTGAGCGGCATAACCAGCTGGCGATGCAGTTGGCGTTGGGGGCCTAATAACAAAGTCTCTATTAGGAAAGACTTTGTGTACTGGCTTGCTACTCAGGCAAAACGCCAATCTCTTTGGTCACCTCGGTCCATCGAGCGAGCTCAGTGGCAAGGAATTTTTTAATATCTTCTTCAGACATGCTTGCATCGGCCAAGGGGCCGATGTTGGCAATGCGCCCAGCCAGCTCTTTGTCAGCCAATGCCAGGTTCACTTCTTGGTTGAACTTAGTGATCACCGGCTGCGGGGTTCCTTTTGGCGCCACGATGGCAAACCAACCCACCATGTCAAAGTTGCCAAGCTTTTCCGAAAGTGCAGGCACGCTCTCCCAACCCGGCACACGCTTAGCGGCAGTGGTGGCAATGACAC
>CANCGU010000019.1 GCA_947377705.1 Comamonadaceae bacterium | reverse complement strand
CTCATCGCCAACAGCACCGGTGACACCACCTTCGTGAGCGCCGTCGACGCCGCCAGCCTCACCACCAACGCCGGTGGCCAAGCCATCATCAAGGGCGCTCGCATCACCACCAGCGGCGCTCAGACCTACAACGACGCATTCGCGCTGATGAGCAACGCCACACTGAGCTCTACGGCGGGTGGCAACATCACATTCATGAGCACAATCAATGGCGCGAAGACCTTGGCCATCAACACCGCAGGAACAATCCTGTTTAACGATCAAGTCGGCTCTGTGACACCGCTCACCAGCATCTCGACCGGCGCACAGGGATCGATACTGTTCCAAGGCGCTGTCGGCGCTGTCCCGATCCACGTCAAGACTGTGACTGGCCAGACGTACAACAACCCCATCGTCTTGGGCGTCGACGTGTTCTTTGAAAGCCTTGGGCAGGTACTACCAGCCCCAGTTGCACAGGGCGACATCACCTTCAACGGTGCGATTAATGGTGGGTTCAACCTGACCGCAAACACCGCTGGGGTGACGAACTTTAATGGCCCACTTGGCGCCGTGACGACACTTGCAAGCGTGACGACAGACGCCGGTGGCAGCGTACAGTTCGGAGGGACCGCCACAGTGACGACGCTTTCGGGCGACAACTTCACCGGCACCTACGTCCGCACAACGGGCGCACAGACATATAACGACACGGTCACGCTCGTGGCAAACACGATGCTTGAGAGCAGCAACGCTGGCAACCTGACGTTTGGCTCGACGGTTGACGGTGGCTTTGACCTCAGGCTCAACACGGCGGGCATCACGGCCCTGAATGCTCCGGTTGGCTTCACTGTTCCGCTCATGAGCATCACGACCGACGCACAGGGCACGACCCAACTCAACGCTGGGACAGTGAAGACTGTCGCCGCCCAGACCTTCAACGACCCCGTCACGTTGATGAAAGACACGGCCCTGACCAGCACGGCGCTGGGTGATGTGTCGTTCAACAACAAGCTCGACGGCGGCTTTGCCCTCGCGGTCAACACTGGCGGCAAGACCATCTTTAACAACCAAGTCGGGGCGACGACGGCACTGGCCAGCATCACGACCGACGCCGCCGGCACTGTGCAGTTCCAAGACACCGGCCCCGTCGCCGCGGGTGCAACCCCACTCGTCACGATCAAGACAAGCGGTGCACAGACCTACAACGACCAAGCCCTCTTGGCTAGCGACACCACGTTCGCTGGCGGTGCTGATGTTGTCTTCAACAACAAGGTCGACGGCGCCTTCAACCTGACCGTGAACACGTCAGGGCAGACCCAGTTCAACGACCAAGTCGGTGCCACAGCACGCCTGAAGACCATCACCACAGACGCCGCCGGCTCTGTGCGCTTCAAAGACACGCTGGGCACGACGACCGGCGGTGTGACAACCTACGCGATCAATATCTACACAACGGGTGCACAGGCCTTCAACGACAAGGTGATCCTAGAAAACGATGCGACCTTTGACACAACGAAGGACGTGGCGACTGGCGCGAACATCACATTCGGGAACACCGTCAACGGTGCCTCTGACGGCGTGCAGTCGCTGACCATCAACTCAGGGACAGCGGGCCTAGTGAGCGTCGTCGGTGCGGTCGGTGACGTGCACCCACTCAAGACCCTCACGCTCGCTAACAGCGGTGGGGCAGTCTTCGCCGCAGTGAAGACGTCCACAAGCGTGGTGCTGAGCGACACCGTGGCCGGCAAGACGATCCGCTTCTCTGGCAGCCTAACGACACCGCTGCTGACGACCACTGCCAAGGGTTACAACGTTGAGCTCTCGGGCAGCAGCACCAACGTGACTGCCGCAACCGAGTTCTTGAACACCGGCACACTGGCGCTGGGCAAGACTGCCACGGACAAGCTGGTCTTCGCGGGCGGCCTGAAGGCCGTCGCCCCAAGCTCTGTGAGCCTCGCCGGCGGCATCGAGACCGCCGGCAACACAGCCATCACGCTGGGCGACGCGGATACGCCAGTGACTCTGCTCACGGATGCCACGCTGAAGTCGGGCGGCGGTGCGGTGACCTTTGGCGGCACGGTCGACGGCGGCCAAAAGCTCGTGGTGAACAGCTCCGGCGTGACAACCTTCACCGGCGCCGTTGGCAGCAAGACAGCTCTCAGCAGCCTGACAACTGACGCGGGCGGCGAGGTCAACGTCAACGGCGGCGCCGTGACGACCACGGCAGAGCAGGTCTACAACGACGCCTTGAAGATGACTGGCAACACCACGCTCAAAGGCTCGGCTGTTAAGTTCAACGCCGCTGCAACGGGTACAGGCGCTCTGATCGTTGATGGGGCATCGACCATCAAGGGAGGCACCGTGACCACCGCCGGCGCCCAGACCTATAAGGGTGCCGTTACATTGGAATCCGACGCGATTCTGAGCAGCTCAGGTGGAGGCGACATCGCCTTCATGACCACCGTTGACGGCGCTCAAGCGCTCGAGGTGAAAACATCAGGGGTCACGACCTTCACCTCAACCGTGGGCGGGTCATCGCCACTCAAGAGCCTGATCACGGACGAGCCGGGCTCGGTTCGTGTCAGTGCAAACTCTGTCAAGACGACAGGCCTGCAGACCTACAACGATGCCATCGAATTGGGCGCGGATGTCATCTTTGAGAGCACGGGGCAGGGTGACATCACGTTCAACGGTGCGATCAACGGGGCTTACAACCTGACGGTGAACACCACAGGCGTCACGACCTTTAACCAGTCTATTGGTGCAGTCACGACGCTCACCAGCGTGACGACAGACGCAGGCGGCAGCGTGAAGTTCAGCGGTGCGGCGCCGGTCACCACCTTGTCTGGTAAGAGCTTTACAGGAACCTACGTTAAGACCACGGGCGCGCAGAGTTACAACGATGCTGTTGTCCTCGTCGCGGCAACGATGTTCGAGAGCACGGGTTCAGGCAACCTCACCCTGGCATCGACGGTGGACGGTGGCTTTGATCTGTGGCTCAACACAGCGGGCTTGACTGCATTCAGCGGGAAAGTCGGCGCGACAACCGCCCTGAAGAGTGTCACGACCGACGCCGCTGGCTCGACACAACTCAACGGTGTGGTGGTCACCACCACAGGCATACAGACCTATGGCGACCCTATCACCGTCTCCGCAACGTCAACCTTGAGCGCCGAGCGTGTCGACTTCAAGTCGATCACGGCCACATCCGGCGGGGTCAACGTGTCGCTTGTCAGCAAGACAGACCAACTCTTGGGCAACGTCAAGGTAGCAGGCAACTTCAGCGCCACGACGGGCACCGCAAAGGCCAAGGGCGGCGTGAAACAGTCCGCCGGCACCACACTCTCCGTTGGTGGGCTCACGACGTTTACCGCTGACGGCGCGACAAACCAAGCCGCGGACCTGAGCGTCACCGAGAACAACTTCGCTGGCGGCGTCTCGTTCAAGCAAGCCAACGGCGGCACTTGGGGCTCGGTGAGCGTGACCAACAAGTCGGGCCTCATCTTGGCGACCAGCCAGATCACAGGCACGCTGGTGGCCAGAACCGTCTCGGGCAACATCACCCAGTCGGGGCCACTGAGCATTGATGGCGCGTCAGACTTCTTGACCCCAGACGGTGACATCATCCTCACCGCGGCCAACAACTTTGGCCCGGGTGAGATGTCCATCAGCACCCCAGGAAAGCTGCAAATCTCGGCTGCAGGCGGGTTCATCCTGGGCAAGGTCAGCGTCGGCAAGACGGCCGACCTGATGGGCCACGGGACAATTAACTTGGGCAAAGACATCACCTTCACCGGCGATCTCAAGGTCAACAGCGGTGGCTTCTACATCACCCAGTCAGGGCCGATGTACACCGGCGCTGAGACAAACTTTGACGCCGGCACTGCGAAGATTTACTTGATGGATCCGAAGAACGTCTGGAAGGGCGGTATCTTGTACAAGGGCGGCATCATTCAAATCAACCATCCACAGCTCCTCAATGCGGTATCTGCGGGCGCCTTACTGGTGCGTGTGGAATCAAAAATGCAGGACGCTGCGCTCCCAGCGCCGACAATGACCTCAAGTAAATCTGACTCATTAGGCGCAGACATCACTGTTGCGGTTGGCCGCAAGCCAAGCAGCACGGTGTCGGGACTCATCGATGTTCAAATCGCACCCGAAGTGGCCACGCCTGGCAGCAACTTTAGTTTTGAACTGGATCCACACGCCTTGGCAGACCAGCCTGCGGATGCGCAGGTTCGCATAGGCCAAGCCGACGGAAAGCCTATGCCAGACTGGTTGAGCTACGACGCTACGAAAAAGACATTCACTGCCGCCAATGTTCCAGCAGGGGCCTTCCCACTGCAGTTAAAAGTCTCGGTTGGTGGCGTTGAGTCTGTGATGGTGATCCAAGAGAAGCCCAGAAAATAATTCACAGATTCGCGTTTTCTGTATTTAATTTGGTGTCAAATAAATTCAGATGACTGAATTACTTGTAACCCTTTACTTTGTGGCGTTGATTGTTTCGCTGCTGGTTAAAACCCCCATCATTAAGGGGCCGTGGCTATTTTTGCTGCGCGCGTTTTTCCCAAATTGGAAGTTCTTTCATGCGGTGGGCTATGTACCGCATCTCTATGCCCGCTCGGCTGTGCAGCTGGCTTCAGGTGAATTGCAGTGGTCCGATTGGGTGTTGATTTACCCACGTCGCGTTCGTCGACTGAGCCACTTTGTGCACAACCCCGACACCAACATCGGTTTAGGTCAACAAAACATGGTGGATCACTTTTGGGCCGATTTGCATGACTTGCCCGAGGGCGTTGACCCGCGTGGTTTGGTGAGTTACAAAATGGTGTCGCGTTTGGCTGACCAAGTGTTGCGTGCGCATGATGTGAACTTCACCCATAGCCAGTTTGAGCTGCGCATGATGCTGGATGGCCGCACTAAAAACGTCGATACGCAAGTGATGATGACCTCACCGGTGGAGGCGGCATGCTGAGTGCCACATTGATCCCCGTCTTTGTAGAGGCTTTGGTTAAGGCCCCCACGCTGATGGCCATTCGTGCTACCGAGCTGGTGTTTGCCTGGAGTTTGGCTATTCAAACCTTGGAGTATTTGCGAATGGGCAAAGCCACGGCAGACGAGGGGCTGTGGTCTTGGCCGTTACAACGCGCGGATATTCCCAATTCATCCATACGTGCATTGTTGGATGTGTTGTTTCAGCCACGCGTGTATCAGCTGCATTTGCTGCTGCGTTTGCTGGCTGCTGTGTGGCTGGCCTGGCAGGGCGCATCGTTGCCACTGATTGGTTTTTTGTTTGCGGGTAACTTGCTCATCCTCATCCGTTGGCGTGGTGCATTCAACGGCGGCAGCGACTTCATGACCTTGGTGGTGCTCACGGGCTTGCTCATCTCGCAAGTGGTGGGCGCGTTGGGCAATGTTGAGTTGGGTTGGCAAGCAGGCTTTTGGTACATCGCCATTCAAGCCATCACGTCCTACTTCATGTCGGGGGCGGTGAAGCTGCTGCGCCCTGAATGGCGCAATGGCTCGGCCATGACCATCTTTTTGAATGGTGCCATCTATGGGCCGCTGCTTCCCACGCACCCGTTGCGCAACAAGTGGCTGGCCATGCTGGGCTCGTGGGACTTCATCGTGTGGGAAATTTTGTTTCCGTTCAGCTTACTGGACCCACGCTTGGCGGCTTTGTTTTGCGCCGTGGCGGCGATGTTTCACTTCTTGGTGTTTTGGTTCTTTGGCTTGAACCGATTCTTCTGGGCGTGGCTGTGCGCGTTCCCCGCCATCATTTGGTGCAGCGCGCAGTTCAGTGCGCGCTTTGTTTAAGAGATATCAAACGTTGGTTTAAGCCATTGCGGCTTCAATCGCATCCATGGCTTCGGTCAGCTCTAACCAACGCAGCTCCAGCGCTGCCAGCTCGTCTTCCACTGCTTTCAGACGTTTACCGGCTTCGGCAATGTCAGCCGGGGTGAGGGGGGTGGCGAGTTTGTCATGCAACGCAGTTTTTTCAGACTCCAGCGTGGCCATGGTTTTTTCTACACCATCAAACTCTTTTTTCAAAGGGCGTTTCTTCTCGTTGATGTCTTTGCGCAGCTGTGCATCTTCTTTGCGTTGGTCGCGAGAGGCCATGGGTTTAGCCGCGACCGCAGGCGCTTTCACGGCTTCAACCACCACAGCTGCAGCGGCTTGAGCAGCGGGAGCGGCAGGTTTCAATGCCGCAGTATTTGCAACCGCCACAGCTTCGGCGCGCAGGCGTTTGCCTTCGTCCAGCAGATAGCGTTGGTAGTCGTCCAAGTCGCCATCAAAGGGCTCCACGCCGCCGCGTGACACCATCCAGAACTCGTCACACACCGCACGCAGCAAGGCGCGGTCATGGCTGACCAGCATCACGGTGCCTTCAAACTCGTTGAGCGCCATGCTCAGCGCTTCGCGAGTCGCCAAGTCCAAGTGGTTGGTAGGTTCGTCCATCAGCAAGAGGTTGGGGCGTTGCCACACCAACATGCACAGCACGAGGCGGGCTTTTTCGCCACCACTCATGCTGCCCACGGCTTGCTTGACCATGTCGCCACCAAAGTTGAACTGGCCTAAGAAACTGCGCAAGTCTTGCTCGCGTGTGGCTTGGCCTGCGAGCTTGCCGTCGGCGGTGAGCTTTTTGCACAGGTCAATCATGTGCTGAAGCGGGTTGTCTTCGGGATGCAGCACATCGAGTTCTTGCTGCGCAAAGTAGCCGATGTTGAGGCCTTTGCCTTCGGTCATGTCGCCGCCAATGGCTTTTAAATCACGCGCAATGGTTTTCACCAGCGTCGACTTACCTTGGCCGTTGGCACCCAAGATGCCAATGCGCTGACCCGCCAGCACCGATCGACTGACGTTTTGCACGATAACCGTGGGTGGCGTGCCCGCCGGTGCATCGTCAGGGGCAGAGTAGCCCACGCTCACGCCTTGCATGCTCAGCATGGGGTTGGGCAAGTTGGCGGGTTCTTTGAACTCGAAGCTGAAGTCGGCATCAGCCAACAACGGGGCAATCTTCTCCATGCGATCCAAGGCCTTGACACGACTTTGCGCTTGCTTGGCTTTGCTGGCCTTGGCCTTGAAGCGTGCAATGAACTTTTGCAAATGCGCAATCTTGTCTTGCTGCTTAGAAAAAGCGTTTTGTTGCAGTTCCATTTGCTCGGCACGCATGTCTTCAAACTTGCTGTAGTTACCGCCATAGCGCACCAGCTTGCCGTGGTCAATGTGCAGGGTGACGTTGGTTACGGCGTCCAAAAATTCGCGGTCATGGCTGATGACGACCATCGTGCCTTCGTAGCGTTTGAGCCAAGCTTCGAGCCATACCAACGCGTCCAAGTCCAAGTGGTTGGTGGGTTCGTCAAGCAGCAGCAAGTCAGACGGACACATCAGCGCACGCGCCAGTTGCAAGCGCATGCGCCAACCGCCTGAGAAGCTGTTCACTGGGTTGTCGAGCTCCGTCGTTTTAAAGCCCAGACCCAAGATGAGGGCTTGCGCGCGTGACTGCGCATCGTGTTCACCCGCGTCATAAAGCGCCATGTAGGCATTGCCCAAACGTTCGCCGTCTTCCGTGGCTTCTGCAGCGGCCACTTCGGCGCGTGCGTCGTTCAGCACCGTGTCGCCTTCAATCACGAACTCGGTGGCGCTTTGCTCGGTCTCGGGCATGTCTTGGGCCACTTGACCCATGCGCCATTGCGTGGGGATGTAGAACTCGCCCGAGTCTTCTTGCAAGTTGCCGTTGAGCAATGCAAACAGCGACGATTTGCCTGCGCCGTTGCGGCCCACCAAGCCTACTTTTTCACCGGGGTTCAAGGTGACGGTAGCGCCTTCGAGCAACACCTTGGCGCTGCGGCGCAAGGTGACATTTTTAATCGTGATCATGGTTTATTTGCGCCTTCGACTATCGCCTGGCGTGTGAGGAGTAAGACCTGGTCGTCACCAGCACTGGTCGATAGCCACACGACATCTAAATGAGGAAAGGCTGCTTCAAAGTAATCGCGTTCGTGGCCTATTTCTAAAACCAAAACCGCGTGCTCGCTCATATGTGCTGGGGCGTCGCGCAGCATTTGGCGAATAAAGTCCATGCCGTCATGACCGCCGGCCAAAGCAAGCGCGGGCTCGGCTTTGAATTCAGCGGGAAGTTCGGACATGCTTTGTGCGTTCACATAAGGTGGGTTGCACAAGATGAGGTCAAACACGCCGTCGGCTTGAGCCAAACCATCCGATTCGGCCAGCGTCATTCGGCCGTCAAGGCCATGACGCTCAATGTTGATTTGTGCGACAGCCAAAGCGTCTTTGGACAAATCAAGGCCTTGCACTGTGATGTCAGGAAAAGCCAGCGCAGCCAAGATGCCAAGGCTGCCGTTGCCCGTGCACAGATCGAGCACGCGCGTGGTGTTGGGGTCAAGCCAAGGGTCGATGCTGCCTTCGGCCAGTACTTCCGCAATGAGTGAACGCGGCACGATGGCACGCTCGTCGATGTAGAACGACACGCCTTGCAACCACGCCTCTTGCGTGAGGTAAGCCGCAGGCTTGCGGCTGGCAATGCGGTGCTCAATGAAGGCTTGCACGCTGGCCACTTGGGTGGCGGGCAGTTCGAGGTTGTGCACTTCATCTGACACATCGGTGTCGAGCGGCAAACCCAGCTTCCACAGCACCAGCCATGCAGCTTCGTCGGCGGCGTTTGTGGTGCCGTGGCCAAAGCTCAGCTTGCCTGCAGTGTGGGCAGCATCAAGCTGCTGCGCGCTCTGTGCAATGAGCGCGCTGAGTGTGAAAGATGGGTTCATTGTGCGGACGTGTTGGCCTGTGAGGCCAAGCCGTGCAGCTGTTCCAGCACACGGCGATAAATGTTTTTCAGCGGATCCAAATCAGCCACGGCCACAAACTCGTTGATTTTGTGGATGGTGGCGTTGGGTGGGCCGAGCTCAATGACTTGTGGGCAGACTTGCGCGATGAAGCGCCCGTCGCTGGTGCCGCCGGTGGTGGACAGCTCGGTGTCAATGCCGGTTTCGTCATGGATGGCGCGTTGCACAGCACCCACCAAATCACCAGGTGTGGTGAGGAAGGGCAGGCCGCCGATGGTCCATGTGAGATCGAACTCCAAGTGGTGCTTGTGCAGCACCGCAGTCAGGCGCTGTTGCAATTGCTCGGGCGTGGATTCGGTGCAGAAGCGGAAGTTGAAGTCGACCACGCATTCACCCGGAATCACGTTGCTCGCACCCGTGCCAGCGTGGATGTTGCTCACTTGCCAGCTGGTGGGCGGGAAAAAGTCGTTGCCCTTGTCCCACTCAATTCCCACCAAGTCCGCCAATGCGGGGCTAAGCAAATGGATGGGGTTTTTGGCGAGTTGCGGGTAGGCAATGTGGCCTTGCACGCCTTTGACGGTGAGCTTGCCGCTCATCGTGCCGCGTCGGCCGTTTTTGATCATATCGCCCGTGCGCTGGACCGAGGTGGGTTCGCCCACGATGCACCAATCGAGTTTTTCGCCGCGGGCCTTCAAGGCTTCGCACACTTTGACGGTGCCGTCTAAGGCTGGGCCTTCTTCGTCGCTGGTGAGCAAGAAGGCGATGTTGATGTTTGCGTCCGCTTGAGCCGCAGCAAACTCTTCACACGCCACCACCATCGCTGCCAACGACGCTTTCATGTCGCTGGCACCACGGCCAAACAATTTGCCGTCGCGGTGGGTGGGGGTGAACGGGTCGCTGGTCCATTGGTCGATGGGGCCAGTGGGCACCACATCGGTGTGGCCTGCAAACACCAGTGTTTTGGCGCCTGCGTGTGCGCTGCGTTTGACAGCCCACAGATTGCTCACGCGAAAGGTGTCAGGCCCGCTGTCGATGCGCTCACACTCAAACCCCAGCGGCGCGAGCCGTGCGGTGATGATGTCCAAACAGCCCGCGTCCTCGGGTGTGACCGACGGGCGCGAGATGAGTTGCTCGGTGAGCTGGAGGGTGCGAGACATCGAAGCGTTCTATTAAAAAGATCAGTCGCGCAACAAGTCGTTGATGCTGGTCTTGGCGCGGGTTTGTGCGTCCACGCGTTTGACCACGATGGCGGCGTACATGCTGTAAGGCGCGCCGTTCGCTGCGACTTTAGGAATGTTGCCTGCCACCACCACAGAGCCAGAAGCCACGCGGCCGTAACTGATTTCGCCGGTGGCGCGGTCGAAGATGGGGGTCGATTGACCGATGAACACACCCATGCCGAGCACAGAGTTTTCTTCGATGATGACGCCTTCCACCACTTCAGAGCGAGCGCCGATGAAGCAGTTGTCTTCAATGATGGTGGGGTTGGCTTGCAAAGGCTCCAACACACCGCCAATGCCCACGCCGCCAGACAAGTGCACGTTCTTGCCGATTTGTGCGCATGAACCCACGGTGGCCCATGTGTCGACCATGGTGCCGCTGTCCACATAAGCGCCGATGTTCACGTAAGAGGGCATCAAAATCGCACCAGCAGCCACAAAGCTACCGCGACGTGCCACAGCGGGTGGCACCACGCGCACGCCAGCAGCTTTCATTTCTTCTTCGCTCAGGTGTGCAAACTTGGTGTCCACTTTGTCGTAGAAGGCCAAGTCGCCTGATTTCATGACGCGGTTGTCGTTCAAACGGAAGGACAACAACACCGCTTTCTTGAGCCATTGGTGAACCGTCCATTGCCCCACGCCTTCACGGGTGGCCACGCGCAAGCGGCCTGCGTTCAATTCAGCAATGACGTGATCGACAGCATCGCGCACTTCTTTGGAGGCGTCGGTCGCGCTGATGTTGGCGCGGTTGTCCCAAGCGTTGTCGATGACGTGTTGGAGTTGGTGTTGAGTCATGGTTGTCTTCTCTACGTTGAAATTAAGAAATGAATCAGGAATGGGTGTTTTTGATAAACGCCACGAGTCGTTGCGCGGCTTCTAAGCACTCGGCGGTTTCGGCCACCAAGGCCATGCGAATTCGACCGGCACCGGGGTTGAAGCCCTTGGTATCGCCAAGGCCGTGACCTTCACGCGCCAAGTAGCTGCCCGGCAGCACCGTCACATTGTATTGAGCCAGCAAATCCCTTGCGAAGGCCACGTCGTCGCCACCGGGCACAGCGGCCCACAGGTAAAAACCAGCGTCTGGCAAGCGCACATCCATCACTGCCTCGAGCAGTGGCGTGACCGCCGCAAACTTTTGACGGTATTGCTCGCGGTTGGCCACCACATGGGCTTCGTCGTCCCAAGCCGCAATGCTGGCCGCTTGCACCATGCCGCTCATAGCCGAGCCGTGGTAGGTGCGGTAGAGCAAGAACTGTTTGAGGATGTGGGCGTCGCCCGCTACAAAACCGCTGCGCATGCCCGGCACATTGCTACGCTTGGACAAGCTGGTGAAGGCCACCAAGTTTTTAAAGTCGGTGCGGCCGAGCTTGGCTGCGGCTTCAAGGCCACCCAAGGGCGCTTCTTCGCGGAAATAAATTTCGCTGTAGCACTCGTCGCTGGCAATCACAAAGCCGTATTGGTCGCTCAAAGCAAACAGCTTTTCCCAGTCGCGCATGGGCATCACCGCGCCCGTGGGGTTGCCGGGTGAGCAGACAAATAACAGCTGGGTCTTGGCCCAGACCTCGGCAGGCACGCTGTCCCAGTTGACGTTGAAGTTCAATGCCGGGTCGCTGGGTGCGTAATAGGGTTTGGCACCCGCCAGCAGCGCAGCGCCTTCGTAGATTTGGTAGAACGGGTTGGGGCAGACCACCACCGCCTCTTGGCGGTTCCCGTTTGCATCGGTTTGCGTGGGGTCAATCACAGTTTGGGCAAAGGCAAACAAAGCCTCGCGTGAGCCGTTGACGGGCAGCACTTGCGTGGCCGCATCGAGCTTCAAGCCATAGCGGCGTTGCATCCAGTTCACACACGACTCGCGCAGCGCAGGCAAACCTGCGGTGGCAGGGTAAGCGGACAATTGAGCCGTTGCTTTGGCCAAAGCGTCTAGCACCAACTGTGGCGTGGCGTGGCGTGGCTCACCAATGCCTAGGCTGATGGGGGCATACGCGGGGTTGGGCGTGACGGTGGAGAAAAGTTGTTTCAGCCGCTCAAAAGGATAGGGCTGCAGACTCGAAAGAAGGGGGTTCATGGCTGCTATTATCCCCGCGCTCTGTGATCAACCTGAACCCTATGCTTACGCCCCCCATGCTTGACCTCACCCGCGCCCAAGAGTTCGCTGTTCAGCCGAGCCAATTGCGCGAATTGGTGGTCACATTTGAACAAAGCTTGGCACAAGAAATGGCGTGCATTCAAGCCGGATTGGCCTCTGAAGATGCCTTGAAAGTCGAGTATTCGCTGCACGCGCTGAAAGGGTTTATGCCTTTATTTGCCGCAGAGCCCTTGTCTCAAGCGATGACCGATCTGTACCAATTCAGCCGTGAGCAGCCGCTTGCTGAGGTCATCCCTAAATTTACTGCATTAGTACCCAATTTGAACCAGTTGCTGGCCGAGGTAAGAACTTGGCTCGCGCCTTTATGATTCAGGCTGTGTCTAGAGAGGCTTTTCAGTGCGTCTGAATTCAATCAAGTTATCGGGTTTCAAGTCCTTTGCGGAACCCACCAATTTCTTATTACCCGGCCAATTGGTCGGCGTGGTAGGCCCCAACGGCTGCGGCAAATCCAACATCATGGATGCCGTGCGCTGGGTGCTGGGCGAGTCCAAAGCGTCCGAGCTGCGTGGCGAGTCCATGCAAGACGTCATTTTCAATGGCACGACCACCCGCAAAGCGGCCAGCCGCTCCAGCGTGGAGCTGGTGTTTGACAACGCCGACCACCGTGCGGGCGGCCAGTGGAGCCAGTTCCCAGAAATCGCGGTCAAGCGTGTGCTGACGCGCGATGGGGGCTCTAGCTACTACATCAACAACCAACCGGTGCGTCGCCGTGACGTGCAAGACGTGTTCTTGGGCACCGGCTTGGGGCCACGCGCCTACGCCATCATTGGCCAAGGCACCATCAGCCGCATCATTGAATCCAAGCCTGAAGAACTGCGCTTGTTCTTGGAAGAAGCGGCGGGTGTTTCTAAATACAAAGAACGCCGCCGCGAAACAGAAAACCGCCTGAGCGACACCCGCGAGAACTTGACCCGCGTGGAAGACATCTTGCGCGAGTTGAACGCCAATTTAGAGAAGCTCGAAAAACAAGCCGAAGTGGCCCAGCGCTACCACGGCCTGCAAGCCGATGTGACCCTGAAGCAGCACCAGCTGTGGTTCTTGCGCCGCGCTGAGGCTGAAGCCGACCAAGTGGGCATCAAAACCCAAGCGGACAAAGCGGTGAACGACCTCGAGTCCCGCATTGCCGACTTGCGTCACATCGAAGCCGATTTAGAGACTGTGCGCCAAGCTCATTACGCGGCGGGCGACCAAGTCAACCAAGCACAAGGCGCGCTGTACGAAGCCAGCGCCGAAGTGGGCCGCTTAGAGGCCGAAATTCGTTTTGTGGTGGAAGGCCGCCAACGCGCCGAAGCCCGCCTGATTCAAATCAAAGAACAAACCGCGCATTGGGCGTCACAGTCTGAAACCGCGCACCAAGAGATTGAAAACTTGGCCTCCATGGCCATGGATGGCGAAGAAAAAGCTGTCATGCTTGCCGCGCAAGTGGAAGAGCAGGCCATGCAACTGCCCGAGTTGGAAGAAGCCTTGCGCGTCGCCCAACAGCGCAGCAACGAGCAACGCGGCAGCGTGGCACAAGTGCAGCAGCAAATTCAAGTGCTGGCCGCTGACCAGCGCAACATCGAAGAGCAAAGCCGCAGCCTCAACGCCCGCCAAGAGCGTTTGAGCGCCGACAAAAATGCCTTGGCCGCACCCGATGAGGTGCGCCTGAACAACCTCAAAGAACAGTTGCAAGAGGCACAAAACCAGGCCGAAGTCACCGCCGCACAACTGGAAGAGCTGCAAGCCAATGTGCCCGTGCTCGACGAAGCTCGTCGCAACGCCCAGCAAGCGGTGAACGCCGAGCAAGCCAAACAAGCCGATATCTCGGCACGTTTGGAAGCGCTCAAAGCCCTGCAAGAAAAAGTGCAGACCGATGACAAGCTCAAGCCTTGGCTGGCCAAGCACGGTTTGGACGGTTTGCAAGCCTTGTGGAGCCGAATCCACATCGATGCGGGTTGGGAAAACGCGTTGGAAGCCGCTTTGCGCGAACGCATGGCGTCTTTGGAGGTCAGCCGCTTGGACATCGTGCGTGCCTTCCAAACCGATGCACCGCCTGCCAAGCTCGCTTTCTACACAGCACCTAGTGCTGCAGCGCCCGACGCACAGAGCGCGTTGCCTCGTTTGTCAGACCTGTTGCGTTTGAACGATGCAGGCCAAAAAGCCCTGTTGACCGACTGGCTCAACGGCTGCTTCACTGCACCTAACCTTGACGAAGCCCTAGCCAAGCGCAGCAGCTTGCAAGCCGGTCAAGTCATTTATGTGCCTAGCGGTCACGCCATCAGCGCGCACAGCGTGAGCTTTTACGCGCAAGACAACGCGCAGTCTGGTTTGTTGGCCCGTGCCCAAGAAATTGAAAACCTCGACAAGAGCAGCAAGGCCCAAGCCTTCATCTCAGACGAAGCACGCAACACCTTGATCCGCGCCGAGGCGGCCTACAGCGAGTCGTCGCAACGCTTGGTCAGCATTCGTTCTGAAGCCACGGCTGCACAAGCCACGGCCCATGAGTTGCAAGTCGAAACCTTGCGCCTGAGCCAGTTGGCCGAACAAACCCGCGCACGCAGCGAGCAAATCAGTGGGGACTTGTCGGAAGTCGAAGCCCAATTGGCCGACTTGCAAGAACGCCGCGCCACGGCAGAAGCACGCTTTGAAGAGCTGGACATGCAACTGGCCGACAGCCAAGAGCGTCACGCCCAGTTGGACGAAGCCGTCATCAACGCCGAGCGCCGTTTGAACGACAGCCGCGAACAACAACGCAGCTTGGAGCGTCAAGCCCAAGAAGCGCAATTTGCCCAGCGCAGCTTGGCCACACGCGAAGCCGAACTCAAACGCATCATCGACACCGCCACCCAACAAGCCGCGTCGGTGTCTGCCGAAGAAGCGCGTGTGCAAGAAGACCTCACCCGTCTGACCGATGCCGCAGCGCAAGCGGGTTTGCAAAATGCCTTGGACATCAAAATGGCGCGCGAAACCGCCTTGGGTGCCAAGCGCAGCGAGTACGACGACCTCACCACCAAACTGCGTGCCAGCGACGAACGCCGCTTGCAACTGGAGCGTGAGCTAGAGCCTTTGCGTCAACGCATCACCGACTTCCAGCTCAAAGAGCAAGCCGCGCGTTTGGGGCTAGAGCAATACACCCAACTGCTGACCGACGCCGAGGCCGACCTCGAAGCCGTGTCTGCCTCTATCCTTGCCAACAACGTGCGCTTGGGTGGTTTGCAAGGCGAGATTGATCGCTTGCACCGCGAGATCGCCGCTTTGGGTGCTGTCAACTTGGCCGCTTTGGAAGAACTCGCCAGTGCCAGCGAACGCAAATTGTTCTTAGACGCGCAAACCAAAGACTTGACCGACGCGATGAACACGCTGGAAGACGCCATTCGCAAGATCGACGGCGAAACCCGTGAACTCTTGGGCGGCACCTTCAAGATCGTCAACGAGCACTTTGGCCGCATGTTCCCCGAGCTCTTTGGTGGGGGCAATGCGCGCTTGGTCATGACAGGCGACGAAATCTTGGACGCCGGCGTGCAAGTGCTGGCCCAGCCACCGGGCAAGAAAAACCAAACCATTCACTTGCTGTCGGGTGGCGAAAAAGCCCTGACCGCGATTGCGTTGGTGTTTGCGATTTTCCAACTCAACCCAGCGCCTTTTTGTTTGCTCGACGAGGTGGATGCGCCACTGGACGACGCCAACACCGAACGCTATGCCAAGTTGGTGTCGAGCATGTCCAAAGAAACACAATTCCTTTTCATCTCGCACAACAAAATTGCGATGGAAATGGCCGAACAACTCATTGGTGTGACCATGCAAGAACAAGGCGTGTCACGCATTGTGGCGGTGGACATGGAGTCCGCGGTATCCATGGCAGATGCCGCTTGAATAGCAAAATAAAAACATGAGCACTCTTCAAATTGGTTTAGCAATCGCTGGTGGTGTGGTCCTCGCCGGTGTTGTCGCGCACAGCACTTGGACGTCACGCAGAAACAAACCGCGCCAAGCAGAACCCCTGCCGCAAGAAACGGCGGTCGAGCCCGCCGGCTACAAAGCAGACTACGGTCAACCGCAAGAGCCTTCATTTGATATCGGCTCCTCTGATGTGCCCCATGACGAACCAGAAGTCGCCCACCGCAGCGTGTCACCGACCTACACCACCAGCGGCAGCTTAGACCCGGTCACTGACATCGCGCGCAGCATGATGGAAGAGGCCACAGCACATGCGCAGCGTGTGCCCGATGAGGCCGAAATGGCCCGCATTGCCGAAAGCAAAGCTGCGGCGGCCAAAGTAGCCGCTGAACGCGCTGTCTTGCAAGCAGAACAGGCCTCGGTGGCCATGAGCCCGGCAGTGGCCAAAGTCATGGAATCTGCCGCCTCTGACGACTTGCCGCAGCCCGAAAAACGCCCCGCCTTGGATGTCTTGATTGACGTCATCGCAGCCGTTGAAATCGACTCGCCCGTTTCTGGTGATGCGGCCCTCGCCGCCATGCCCGCCACACGCCGTGTGGGAAGCAAGCTGTTCAGCTTGGAAGGCCTTAACACCGAAACCGGTTTGTGGGAGCACCCGCGCCATGGTCAACGTTACAGTGCGTTTCAGTCAGGCGTGCAGTTGGCCAACCGCACCGGCCCCTTGAACGAAATTGAGTTCTCTGAGTTCGTCACCAAAACACAAGTTTTTGCAGACGCCATCAACGCCGCGCCTGAGTTTCCAGACATGCTTGAAGAAGTCGGTCGCGCCCGCGAGCTCGACAGTTTTGCCAGTGCCCATGACGCGCAACTGAGCTTCACACTGAAAGCGACCAAAGCCGCATGGAGCCCTGGCTATGTGCAGCAAAACGCGGCACGTTTGGGCTTCATTGCGGGTGTCTTGCCAGGTCGCATGGTGGTACCAGCCCCCGTGCATGGCTTGCCGCCCATTTTGGGTTTGACCTTTGACTCGCAAGCTGCGATGTCCGAAGACCCGACGCAATCGGCCATTTACGAACTCACCTTATCACTCGACGTGCCACAGGTCGACCGCAAAGAAGAGCCTTACGCCCGCATGATTCAAACCGCCTATGAACTGGCGCGTGTGATGGACGGCGCAATTTCTGACGACAACGGCCAGCCCTTGTCAGAAACCGCCATTGGTGCGATTGCCCGCGACTTGCTGGCCTTGTACGACACCCTGGATGCGCGTGACTTGTCGGCAGGCTCGCCGCAAGCGCGCCGCTTGTTTAGCTAATTTCAAGGTCACGCAGCATGAGCACCGCTGACTTATTTAGCGGCTCTGCCGCTCACCCCATTGATGGCAGCGATGCCAACGGTCGCAATGAGGTGGCCAGCCGCGCAGCCGAACTGCGCGCACAACTCCACCACCACGGCCATCAGTACTACGTGCTGGACGCGCCTACCATCCCCGATGCCGAATACGACCGCTTGTTCAAAGAACTGCAAGCGCTAGAAGCAGCACACCCCGAGCTACTCACCCCCGATTCACCCACCCAACGCGTGGGCGGCAAAGCGCTGGACAGCTTTGCCAGTGTCAAGCATGTGGTGCCAATGCTCAGCATTCGCACCGAGACCGATACCGAAGCCAGTGGCGCAGAAAGCTTTGACACCCGCATCCGCAAAGAGCTGGGCTTGACTGAAAACGACCCACGGGTGGACTACGTGGCCGAACTCAAGTTTGATGGTCTGGCCATGAGCCTGCGCTATGAAAACGGCGTGCTGGTGCAAGCCGCCACACGCGGCGATGGAGAAATGGGTGAGGAAGTCACACAAAACATTCGCACCATTGGCCAAATCCCTTTGCGCTTGCCTAGCGACGCCCCCAAGGTGCTGGAAGTGCGCGGCGAGGTCTACATGGCCCGTGGCGACTTTGAAGCCTTGAATGAGCGCCAACGCGCCCGCATTGCCGCAGGCGAGAAGGGCGAAAAGACCTTTGTCAACCCACGCAACGCTGCAGCGGGTGCTGTGCGTCAGTTGGACCCCACCATCGCGGCGCAACGCCCCTTGAGCTTCTTTGCCTATGGTTTGGGTGACATCACGCCCGCAGAAGAAGGCGGCCCATACTTCAACACGCATTTCGATTTGTTGATGACGCTCAAACAATGGGGCTTCCCCGTGGCCGAGCAAACCGCGTGCGTGCAAGGCGCTGCGGGCTTGGTGGACTTTCACCAACGCATAGGCCAAGCGCGTGATGCGCTGCCCTACGACATTGACGGCGTGGTCTACAAGGTCAACAGTTTGGCCGCGCAGCGGCAGCTCGGGTTCGTCACACGCGAACCCCGCTGGGCGGTGGCGCACAAATACCCCGCGCAAGAACAGCTCACCACCGTGCAAGCCATTGAGGTGCAAGTGGGACGCACGGGCAAACTCACGCCCGTGGCCAAACTCGCGCCGGTGTTTGTGGGGGGCGTGACCGTGACCAATGCCACGCTGCACAACGAAGACGAAGCACGCCGAAAAGACGTGCGGGTGGGCGATACCGTGGTGGTGCGCCGCGCGGGCGATGTGATTCCTGAAGTGGTGTCTGTCATCGCTGAAAAACGTTGGCATGAATCGCAAATCTTCACCATGCCTCATACCTGCCCCGTGTGTGGCAGTGCGGCTGTGCGTGAAGAGGGTGAGGCGGATTACCGTTGCACAGGCGGCTTATTTTGCAGCGCCCAACGCAAGCAAGCCATCCTGCACTTTGCACACCGCCGCGCGGTTGAAATTGAAGATTTAGGCGACAAGTTGGTCGATCAGTTGGTGGACGCCGGCGTGGTCAAAACCTTGCCAGACCTTTACCGCATGGGGTTTACCGCCCTGGTCACGCTGGAGCGCATGGCCGAAAAATCGGCCAACAACGTGCTGGTCAGCATTGAAAAATCGAAACAAACCACGCTGCCGCGCTTCTTGTTTGGCCTCGGTATTCGCCATGTGGGCGAGGCCACAGCCAAAGAACTGGTGCGCCACTTCGGCAAGATGGACGCCATCATGGATGCCACGCTAGACCAGCTGCTGCAAGTGCCCGATGTGGGCCCCATCGTGGCGCAAAGCCTACGCACTTTCTTTGATCAGCCGCACAACCGCGAAGTGGTGGAGCAGCTGCGTGCTTGCGGTGTCACTTGGACTGAAGGTGAACCCACCGCAGGCGCAAGCCTACCGTTGGCAGGCCAAACTTTTGTGCTGACCGGCACACTGCCCACACTCAGCCGAGACCAAGCCAAAGACATGCTCGAAGCCCTAGGCGCCAAAGTGGCGGGCAGCGTGAGCAAAAAGACGCATTGCGTGGTGGCCGGCGCAGAGGCCGGCAGCAAGCTCGACAAAGCACAAGAGCTGGGTATCCGCGTGTTGGATGAGGCCGGCTTATTGGCTTTGGTGGCTGAACACGCGGCTCGCCCTGCTGAATAAAGGGCACGCCATGGCTGTTCGCGAAATTTTGAAAATGGGCGATGCGCGCTTGCTGCGCGAAGCCCAAGCTGTGACCGCCTTCAACACGCCTGCGCTGCATGCACTGCTTAAAGACATGAACGACACCATGCTTGCCGCCAACGGTGCTGGCTTGGCTGCCCCGCAAATTGGCGTGGATTTACAGGTGGTGGTGTTTGGCTCGGGCGAGCTAAACCCACGCTACCCCGACGCGCCTGTGGTGCCTTACACCGTGCTGGTGAACCCCGTGCTCACGCCCCTTGACGACGAGGAAGAAGAGGGCTGGGAAGGGTGTTTGTCTGTGCCGGGCTTGCGTGGCGTGGTGCCACGTTTCAAGCGTTTGCGGTATCAGGGCTTTGACGAAGAAGGCCATCCGATTGACCGCACGGTCGAGGGCTTTCATGCGCGGGTGGTGCAGCACGAGTGTGACCACCTGATCGGTGTGCTGTACCCCATGCGTGTGCGTGACTTCTCACGCTTTGGCTATACCGATGTGTTGTTTCCAGGGCTAGATGACGCGGACGATTAAGCGTCTAAGCCTGCAACACCGCCAACAACTCTGTCTCAATCTCCAACTGCGCTTTGTTTTGCTGCAAAGCCGCACCGTCAATCAAAAAGGTGTCTTCCACACGCTCCCCCAAGGTACTGATTTTGGCCAGCAACAAGTTCACCTTGTGGTTGGCCAACACACGCGCCACGCTGTAGAGCAAGCCCACGCGGTCGCTGGCTGAGATGCTCAGCAACCATTTTTGGGCGCGTTCGTCGGGCTGCAAAGTCACACGCGGGGCGATGGGGAAGCTCTTAACGCGGCGCGACACACGGCCTTTGCCGACGGTGGGCAGTGGTTTGGCATCGTTGATGGTTTCGGTCAAACCGGTTTCCACCATGTTGATGAGGCTGCGGTAGTGCTCTTCGAAATGGCTGCTCACCACTTGGAAGGTGTCGAGTGCATAGCCGTTGGTGGCGGTGTGCACCTTGGCATCCCAAATGTTGAAACCCGCTTGGTCAAAGTAGCCGCAAATGCGTGCAAACAAATCGGGCTGGTCGGGTGAATACACCATCACCTGCAAACCTTCGCCCACGGGTGACAAACGTGC
>CANCGU010000018.1 GCA_947377705.1 Comamonadaceae bacterium | reverse complement strand
TCACCACTGCCTGATCCTTGGCCGATGTTCATTCCCATGTTTATCTCCTTCGATCAGTTAGGTTCGGTGATGAAACCGACCTTGACGATACCTGCACGCTGCACGGCATACATCACGCGCCCCACAGACTCGAAGTCGCTTCGAGCGTCACCGCGAATTTGCACTTCGGGTTGCGGGTCTTTCACCGCAAAAGTTTTCATTCGGTTGACCAAGTCCGCAGAATTCTTGATCGGTGTGTCGTACAAGTAAATATTGCCTGCAGCGTTCACCGAAATGATCACATTCTCTGGTTTAGTCTCTCGGATCAGGTTTTTCTCTTTAGGAAGATCCACCTTCACCGATGTGGTCACCACGGGAATGGTGATCAAGAAGATGATCAGCAACACCAACATCACGTCCACAAGTGGGGTGGTGTTGATGGCATTGATGATCTCGTCATCCCCATCAGATCCAACATTCATCGCCATGATGGTGACTCCTGATTACTTGTTATTGGTGCCGAGCAGCACAGAGTGCAAGTCAGACCCAAAAGCATTCACATCTTCCATGGCCGACTTGTTGCGACGTACCAACCAGTTGTAGCCCAACACCGCAGGCACAGCCACAGCCAAACCAATGGCCGTCATGATGAGTGACTCACCCACAGGACCAGCCACTTTGTCGATACTGGCTTGGCCGGACATGCCGATCTTCACCAACGCGTTGTAGATACCCCAAACGGTGCCGAACAAACCGACAAATGGTGCTGTAGAACCCACGGTCGCCAACAAAGCCAAACCATCTTGCATGCGGCTTTGCACGTTGTTGATGGCGCGCTGAATGCTCATGGTCACCCAGTCGTTGAAGTTGATCGCACCCAACATACCTGTGTGCTTACTTGCACCTTCCAAGCCTTTTTCAGCAATGAAGCGGAAGGGGCTGTCTTCGGCCAAGGTGTCTGCACCTTGGCGCACATTGCCTGCTGACCAGAAGCTGTCTTGTGCAGCCTTGGCAAAACGGATGATCTTGGCTTGCTCAAAGTACTTGGTGAAGATCACGTACCAGCTGCCCATGCTCATGATCACCAAGATCAGCAATGTGCCCTTGGCCACCACGTCACCTTGCGCCCACAAAGCGCTCAAACCGTATGGGTTTTCTTCGCCAGCGTGAGCTGCTGCAGCGGGTGCTGGTGCAGGCGCAGCCACAGGTGCGGGTGCTGCCACTTCAGCGGCAGCGGGTGCTGCTGCAGGAGCTTTCTCTTTGGCCGCTTGCGCCTGGCCGACCATGCCGAACATCAAGCCTACAACAAGGCCAGCGCTCAACGCAAAAGTTTTGATTTGTTTAATCATGATGAATGACTCCTAAGAAATTTAATCGAATTCAGTGGTTGATGTCGTGTCGCTTATTCCAAGCGCCATGTGTATTTCATGCTGGCCCAGCTTTGCTCAGCCTTGCCGTTCAGCGTGCCGGGTTTGAACTGGCAGCGTGACAAGGCAATGCGTGCGGCCTCATCCAATCGCGTGTAGCCAGAGGTTTTCTCGATTTGCGACTCCAGCACTTGGCCTTCGGTACCAATCAAGAAGCGCAACTGAACCGTGCCCTCTTCTTCATTGCGGCGCGAAGCACTGGGGTACTCAGGCTTCGGACAGTTGGCCGCAGCATTCACCACCGGCGCTGTGCGCACAGGGGCGGCAGAGACAGAAGCAATCGCATTGGCACCGCCTGGTGCATTCACTGCAATATCAACCGGCGGCACGTAATCTTGTGGCGGCGGAGGCGCACTCTTTTGCGGAGGCGGTGGCGGTGGCGGTGGAATGTCAGGTTTGGCATCTTCAATCAATTGAGCTTCAACGGGCCCCTTGATCACTTTGACGAACTTCTTGGCAAGGCCAGAACTGATCGCCCAAAACAAGATGATGTGCAACAAAACCACCAGGCTCAATCCGACAACGTGCTTGCCTGGATTGCGTTGTTGACTGGCGTAGTCTTTCATGTGTGTGTGGCTCCTGGTTATCTTTGTTGTAAAAATAGACGAGTTATCTTTGCAATCGTTTGCAATTCTATTTAAGACAAATCCATGAACAACAGGGATAAACCCTAAGTTGGAAAAAATCGTTTGTTGCATTGAAATTACACTAGGGAAAGTACTGATTTCATTGGTTTTATCGAGAAAAATCAATGAGTTGGTGTGTGCATTTAAATTTAGACATTCAAATAATTTTTAAAAAATCAAACAATCTTATTGCAAACGTTTGCATTGATGCGCAAAATTCGTTCACTCATTGCAATGCATCCAAGGCACGACAAAGAGTCACCCTTCCAGCCCAGCTATTTAAACGCAGCAAAACTGGGGATTTTTTAAACTTGTAAAGGAGACGTTTGTGAAAGCAAACAAGAAAACAATCAGTCCAAAAACGATTGCAGTTGCAGCCTCATTGGCCGCAATGCAAATTGGTGCGGTGTATGCGCAAAACTTGAACCTCGACGAAGTCGTTGTCACGGCCTCTCCAACGGGTCGCACAAAAATGAAGTCGAGCGACTCAGTCACCTCAGTGGGCGAAGAAGCCATCATGCGCAGCGGCGCTACCAGTGCCGCTGAAATTTTGCGCTCTATCCCAGGTATTCGCGCCGAATCTTCCGGTGGTGAAGGCAATGCAAACATCACGGTGCGTGGCGCTCCTGTGTCCGCAGGTGGCAGCCGTTATGTACAAATGCAAGAAGATGGATTGCCAGTTTTGTTGTTTGGTGACATTGCCTTTGGCACACCAGACCAATTCATGCGCACAGACTTCACAACAGACCGCGTCGAAGTGGTTCGCGGCGGAAGCGCTTCAACCTTGGCAAGCAATGCCCCTGGCGCCATCATCAACTTCGTGAGCAAAGCAGGTCGCGACGTGGGAAATGCTGTTGGCGTGACCACAGGCCTGGGTTCACGTCTGAACCGCTATGACTTCAACTTCGGCAGCGCAATGGGTGCCGACACCTACTTCAACATGGGTGGTTTCACACGCCAAGGTGAAGGCGGTCCATTCAAAACAGGTTTCAACTCACAAGACGGCGGTCAATTCAAAGCCAGCGTTACCAAAGAGTTGGACAAAGGTAGCTACGTTCGCGTGAACTTCAAAAACCTGGACGACAAGACACCCACCATCTTGCCAGTACCAACTAAAGTGACGAATGGCAGTATCCAAACATTGCCAGGTATTGATCCACGCAATGCGTTCTTCATCAACCCCAACATGACGCGTGACACCACAATTGATCGCAATGGCAATCAAGTCACAACAAACCCTGCCGATGGTTTGCACGTCACCAGCCGATCTATCGGTTTGGAAGCCAAGTTGAACTTGGACAGCGGTTGGACTGTTGAAGAAAGAATGCGTAAGAGCACCAATGGCGGACGCTTTGTAGGCATGTTCCCTGCCGACAACGGCAACGGTGGCAATACATTCACAGGCACCATGTTTAACACATCGCTGGACAACATGGACAACATGTTCAACGATCTGAAAGCCTCCAAGTCATTTGACATGAACGGTGGCAAGTCTGTGTTTACCGGTGGCTTGTTCACTGGCTCACAAAACTTGGGCCAAACTTGGTTCTGGAACCAATACACAGTTGGCACAAATGGTTCTTGGTCTGCACCCGTATCTAGCGGATGGAACACATGGGGTGGTTGCTGCTCGCGTACTTACGACGTGAAGTACAACGTGACTGCACCATACGCTGCCCTGAGCTGGGAAAAAGACAAGTTGACGGTTGAAGGTAGCGTCCGCCAAAACGACATGTCAGCGACAGGACAAACATTCCAAGGCTCGACACCTACCAACGCTACATCTCTGTCGAGCGCATCATGGAATGCCGCATCAGCTGACACGGTGAACTACAAGCAAAGCAAGATGTCTTACTCTGGTGGCGCTAACTACGCCCTGAACAAAGACACCGCTTTCTTTGCCCGCCTGAGCGATGGCTACAACTTTGCCGCGGACCGTCTGTTGTATAGCACTGCCGGCTCATTAAATGGCAGCAAACCTGTTTCATTCAACCGTCTGAAACAACAAGAATTGGGCATCAAGCACCGCGAAGGTAACCTGAGCTTGTTTGGATCGTTCTTCATGGCTCAAACTGACGAGTCGAACTACGAAGCCACAACACAAAAGTTCACCACCAATAGCTACGATGCCAAAGGTTTCGAGCTTGAGGCAGGCTATCGCTCTGGGGCATTCCGCCTGAGCGCTGGCGCCACCATCACAGATGCAAAGATCAAGAGCTCTTTGACAGCTGCTGAAGTGGGCAAGAAGCCACGCCGCCAAGCTGACCTCATGTACGCATTGTCTCCTTCGTACCGTACAGGTGATCTTGAGTATGGTGCTGCATTCATTGGTTCTAGCAAGTCATACGGTGACGATGCCAACACCATCACAATGGATGGTTACGTGATCACTAACTTGTTTGCGAACTACCGCATCAACAAACAAGCCTCTGCAATTGTTAGCGTCAACAACGCTTTCAACAAATTGGCTTTCACAGAAGTTGAAGGCGACGGCCACGCCGCTCGCGCTTTGGCAGGTCGTAGCGCCAAAGCAACTTTGAAGTACGAGTTCTAAAACTCATGAAGAAACCAAGACGCGCAAGCGACTTGGTTTCTTTTACTTGAAGATTAACTGTGCTGCGCCCACAAGGCTCAGCACATCTCATACCGAATTGTGAACACTATGCCCCTCATTGAAGATCGCCACGTCATATCCGGACAGGCCCATCTTCCAGCTCGCATCAATGAGCTGCTTGAAAGCGCCCCCATAACTCGCGCAGTTGTTTTGCGCGAACGTCTGAATGTCGAGTTCCCTGTTCTGCGCGACAGGCTATCTCGCTTATACGGCGGCAATAAGAATTTCTCTGATTGGTTGAACCAAATAGTGATTCAGTCATTACACCTCGCGTTGTCTCGTCCCGATGATTTGTGGGGATTAGATATTCAACGTGCCTCACAACCCAACTGGCACTTGCAAGGCTCTTTAGGCTATTGCGCTTACACCGACAAGTTTGCAGGCAACTTGTCTGGCGTGCGTCAGCGCATTCCCCATCTGCAAGAACTGGGTGTGACCTACTTGCACTTGCTGCCTTTCTTGAAGCCCGGCACACCACCCAACGATGGCGGATTTGCAGTCGCCAGCTATGACCAAGTTGACCCAGCATTGGGTAACAACCAAGATTTACAAACACTCACCAAAGAGTTACGCGCCGCAGGCATCAGCTTGTGCAGTGATTTTGTGTTGAACCACGTCTCACACGAGCACGAGTGGGCTTTGAAGGCTCGTGCGGGCGATGCGCACTATCAGTCGTACTTTCATTGGGCAAAAACGTCCGAGGAAGTGGCCGCGCATGAAAAAAATCTGATTCAAATCTTCCCCAACACAGCCCCTGGCAATTTCACCTTCATTCCAGAAGTCAAGGCTTGGGCATGGACCACGTTCTACCCCTACCAATGGGATTTGAACTACACACAGCCCGATGTGTTTGCAGAAATGGCTCAGTCGCTGTTGCAACTGGCAAATTTAGGCGTAGAGGCTTTCCGTTTAGATTCCACAGGTTTCTTGTGGAAGCGCCCAGGCACCAACTGCATGAACCAGCCCGAAGTGCATTGGATTTTGCAAGCCATGCGCAGCCTGACCAACATTGCCGCGCCCGGCGTGTTGCTGAAGGCCGAGGCCATCATGCCCACGCAAGACTTGCCGCCCTACTTTGGTTTGGGTGACACAAAAGGCGCAGAGTGCCATGTGGCCTATCACTCCAGCCTCATGTCAGCGAGCTGGGTGGCCTTAGCTGAAGAGAACGCACAAATCATTCAAGACGTGCTTTCGCACACCCCCGCCCTACCCGATGGCTGCGCATGGATGACCTATGTGCGCTGCCATGACGACATTGGCTGGAACGTGCTGCGCCCGGAGATGGATGCACGCGGTGCGGATCAACGCGCACGCCTGCTGCATGCATCGCAATTCTTTGCGGGGGAGGTTTCTGGCAGCTATGCACAAGGCGCGGCCTTTCAAGCAAGCGACCCCACGGTTGTGCACGGCACCAACGGCATGGCCGCTGCCTTAGTGGGCTTGACATCCGCAAAAACGCCAGCAGAACAAGAAGCTGCCAAATCACGCTTGGTGATGATGCAGGCCTTGTCTTTGTTTGTGGGTGGCTTACCGCTGATTTACATGGGCGACGAATGGGGCCAAGGCAACACTTCGGCACAAGAGATTGCTCAGCGTCAAGGCCCCGATGGCCGTGAGTTGCATCGCCCCATGTTTGATGAACACAGCTTTGCCAATCGCCATGACGCGTCCACGATGCAAGGCCAAATTTATGCCGCACTGCGCGCATTCATTCAAGCCAAAAAGCAAAATAGCAGTTTGAGTGCCACGCATCCATTGAGCGTTTGGAATACCGGCACAAGCGCTGTGTTGGGTTTGAAGCGCGGCAGCAATGTCCTGGGTCTATTCAATTTCTCAGGACAACCACAAACCTTATCGCCCACGCCAGCAATCACGCAAAATTGCATAACGTATGGCACTGATTTAATTTCAGGCAAGGCACTTGAACTGCAAGGTTTGCAGCTCGCCCCCTACTCAGCCATCTGGCTTAAAAAATGAGCACACACCTCAAACCGCATCTGTCGTTTTGGCAAATCCTCAGCATGAACTTCGGGTTCTTCGGAATCCAATACAGCTTTGGCCTGCAACAAGCCAACATGAGTCCCATCTACCAATACTTAGGTGCAGACGAGGCCAGCTTGCCTTTGCTGTGGCTTGCGGGCCCGATGACGGGTTTGCTGGTGCAGCCCATCATTGGAGCGGTGAGTGACCGCACCATCAGCAGATGGGGCCGTCGTACGCCCTTCTTCATGATTGGCGCAATCTTGTGCAGCATCTGCTTGCTGTTCATGCCGTTCAGCCCCACCCTGTGGTTTGCTGCGAGCTTGCTGTGGATTTTGGATGCTGCCAACAACGTAACCATGGAGCCCTACCGTGCTTACGTGAGTGACCGGCTCAACACCAACCAACACTCATTGGGCTTTTTGACCCAAAGCGCATTCACAGGTTTGGCACAAACCTTGGCCTACCTCACGCCCTCACTCCTTTTTTGGTTTGGTTTGAACAAAGATGCAGTCAATGACAGCAATATTCCACACATCACGGTCATTGCATTTTTGATTGGCTCGCTACTGTCATTGACTACGGTGTGGTGGTCAGTGCATTCGACGCCTGAACTGCCTTTGACAAACCAAGAGCGTGAGGCCATCTTGGCCAAGCCTACCGGCATCAAAGCCACACTGGCCGAAATTGTGGAAGCTGTGCGCGAGATGCCTCAGGCCATGCGCCAACTCTGGTGGATGAAACTGTTCCAGTGGTACGGCATGATGTGTTACTGGATTTACATCGTGCCTTCAGTCGCCAAATCAGTGTTTGGCACATCGGATGCTTCGTCACAAGGCTTTCGTGATGCGAGTTTGCTCAACGGGCAAATTGGTGGCTTCTACAACTTTGTAGCGTTCGTGGCAGCCTTCGCTCTCATTCCATTGACGCGACGCTTTGGACCTAAATTGGTCCATGCAGCCTGTTTGTCACTTGCAGGCGTTGGCATGTGGTGCTTACCAAACATACAAGACACGGCGTTGTTGTTTGTCCCTATGGTGGGCATTGGCTTGGCTTGGGCCAGCATTATGGGTAACCCCTACATCATGTTGGCCCGCAGCATTCCACCTGAGCGTGCTGGCGTGTACATGGGCATCTTCAACATGTTCATTGTCTTACCCATGATCATTCAGATGCTCACATTGCCGCTGTATTACAACAGCTTGTTGGGCAGCGACCCAAGGCATGTCATTCAATTGGCCGGCTGCTTCTTGGGCATTGCGGCATTGCTCACGCTTCGTGTGAAAACCAATGACTAAGCCCATTCGCATTGCACTCGCTGGTGAGGCATTGATTGATCTCATCGCCAGTCCTAACGGAACGTTCACGCCGTGTTTGGGTGGTGCGGTGTACAACTTGGCCCGCGCATTGTCTCGCCAAGGTGTGGGGGCTATGTATCTCAACCCACTGTCGTCAGACCGCTTTGGTCGTTTGCTTGCACAACAACTCGAGCAGGATGGTGTAGCACTTGCAAAGCCAAATGCGGTACAAGAAGTCACCTCGCTGGCCGTGGTGAACTTAGACGATACAGGACACCCCGATTACGCCTTTTACCGCGAAGGCGTGGCTGATCGACAAATCAGCGCAGCGTCGTTGCAAGACAGTTGCAGTCAACTCTCAGAACTCAAGATGGTTTGCACAGGTGCACTCGCCCTCGATGCACGCGACCAAGGCCATTACTTGCCTTGGCTAAAGAACCAAAAGCAGGCAGGTCACTGGGTGGTGGTCGATGCCAATCTTCGCCCGTCGGTCATGCCTGATTTGCCAAGCTACCGCGCTGCCATTCAACAGGCTTTGGCCCTAGCTGACATCATCAAGGTCAGTGATGAAGATTTGATTCACCTCGGGTTAGAAGGAGCCTCACCGGTTGAGAGTGCGCAGCAATTGCTACGACAAACCTCTGCGCAACTCTTAGCCCTGACATTAGGTGAACACGGGGCGTGGCTGATGTCTGCCAATGGCTTGCTGTGCTTTGGGCTTGAAAGCACGAAGCTGGCTATTGCCGATACGGTGGGTGCGGGAGACAGTTTTTTGGCCGGTTTGCTCGCAGCCTTGCTCAATCAAAACCTAGACATCAGCAGTCAGGCAGCGCTCGAACAGCTCTTGCGTCATGCCGTTGCCAGCGCCAGTTTGTGCGTTCAAGAAAAGGGCTGTGTACCGCCCACTTGGGATCAGGCACACGCTTGGTCTGTGGCGCATCCATTGAATTTTTAACAACAGATAGCCACAAACGACAAATAGCGCTTGCCATGTAACTTAATTACATTAAAATTCAGAGATTGATTTAATCCAGTTACAACCATGCTTGACCGAATCCAATCCACTTTGCAGTCATTGGCCCCCGCCGAGCAGCGGGTGGGCAAGTTGCTGTTGAGCGACCCGCGCAGTTTTGCGAGCACCCCTGTCGCAGACTTAGCCGAACGCGCCCAAGTGAGCAAACCCACCGTGGTGCGTTTTTGCCGCAGCATGGGCTACAAAGGGCTTAGTGATTTTAAACTTAAGCTCGCAGGCAGTATCAGCGAAGGGGTCCCCTTCATCCACCGCAGCGTTGGCGCACAAGACAGCAGCAATGATGTGCTGGTCAAAGTCATTGACAACACCGTCACTGCATTTTTGAAATACCGCAACGATGCCTCGGCCGCTCAGATTGACAAGGCCGCAGAGGTCATTGCACTCAGCCATAAAAAAGGCAAACGCCTTGAGTTTTTTGGCGTGGGCAACTCAGGCATCGTGGCACAAGACGCGCAACACAAATTTTTTCGCCTAGGCTTTCACACCATTGCGCACAGCGATGGCCATATGCAAATCATGAGCGCTTCCTTGCTCGGTCCTGGTGACTGCTTGGTGGTGTTCTCTAACTCGGGGCGCACGCGGGACTTGCTCGACTCGTGTGAGATTGCCAAAAAGAATGGTGCCACCACCGTGGTGGTCACGGCCTCTGGCTCACCTTTGGCCAGCGTCGGAAAAATTCACCTCGCAGCAGATCATCCTGAAAGTTACGAAAAATTCAGCCCCATGGTGTCGCGCTTGCTGCACCTGATGATCGTCGACGTATTGGCCACCGCTGTTGCTTTGCGTATTGGCAGTGCGCAGTTGCAGCCCTTGCTGCGCAACATGAAACAAAACCTCCTTAACAAACGTTACTCATGACACAGAACACCCCTTCAGCAGGTACGCTGGACATCGTGATTTTTGGCGGCGCTGGCGATCTGTCATTCCGCAAACTTTTGCCCGCGCTCTACATGGCGCATTTGCATGACAAACTCGATGCCTCAGCACGCATCATTGCCGTGGGTCGCCAAGATTGGACTCGCCAAGAGTATTTGGACTTCATCGACAAAAACTCGCCCGCGTTCATCGAAAAAGATGCGTTCACCGCAGACGACTGGCAAAGCTTTCTGAGCCGACTGGCCTACGTGAGCATGGACGTCACCAATGCCAACGACTTCGTCAAACTCAAAGACTTGTGCCACACACCCGCGCTGCGCGTGTATTACTTGGCCACGGCACCGAGCTTGTTCACACAAATTTGCGCCCACCTGTCTGGCGCAGGTTTAGTAGATGCCCAGTCGCGCGTGGTGCTGGAAAAACCGCTGGGCACTGACCTCGCCTCGGCACGCGAAATCAACACGAATGTGGCCCGTTATTTTGACGAACAACAGATTTACCGCATCGACCATTACTTAGGCAAAGAGACCGTCCAAAACCTGATGGTGCTGCGCTTTGGCAACGCCATTTTCGAACCGCTCTGGCGTGCACCTTACATCAAGAGCGTGCAAATCACGGTGGCCGAAAGCGTGGGCGTGGGAAGTCGCGCAGGTTTTTACGACGGCGCAGGTGCAATGCGCGACATGATTCAAAACCATTTGTTGCAGCTCTTGTGCATCGTGGCCATGGAGCCGCCTATTTCGTTAGGCGCCGACGATGTGCGGGATGAGAAACTCAAAGTCTTGCGCTCGCTGCGCAAGATGGATTTGGCCGACATCAAACGCGACACCGTGCGCGGCCAATACACCGCAGGTGCCTCAGAAGGTGCCGCCGTCAAAGGCTATTTAGAAGAAGACAACGTGCCCGCCAACAGCCGCACCGAAACTTTTGTGGCCTTGCGCGCGCAAATCAACAATGCACGCTGGGCCAATGTGCCTTTCTTCCTGCGTACGGGCAAGCGCATGCAGCGTCGCGAATCGCAAATCATCATTGAGTTTGCAGATCAACCCTTCTCTATCTTTGGTTCCACCGCACAGCAAGAGCCCAACCGACTCATCATCACGCTACAACCCGAAGAGTCGATTCAGTTGGAGATGATGGTCAAAGAGCCTGGGACCGGCATGAACTTGCATCCTGTGAAGCTGGGCCTTGACTTGCAACAGTCTTCTGACAAACGCCGTGCCGAAGCTTACGAGCGCTTGTTGATGGATGTCATCAAAGGCCGCCTGACTCACTTCATGCGCCGCGACGAATTGGAAGCGGCATGGATTTGGGTCGAACCTATCATCAACGGCTGGGCTGAGTTGGACGACAAACCACGCGCTTACTCAGCGGGCAGCTGGGGCCCTGCAGCTTCGTCGGCGTTGATGGCCCGTGAAGAATTGTCTTGGTTTGAGGAAGCCTAATGCACAGCACATGGCACCCTGAATCACGCGGATCATTGACGGTACACACCGTCAGCCCAGCTGAGCTGAATGTGCGTTTGGCACAAGACATTGCACAACGTTTAGCTGCAGCCATTCAAGCACGCGGTTTTGCCGTGCTGAGTGTGTCTGGCGGTAAATCTCCCGTGGCTTTGTTTGAAGCGCTGCGTGTGATTGACATCGATTGGTCGCGCGTGCGTATCACTTTGGTGGATGAGCGTTGCGTGCCACGCAGCCACCCGGACAGCAATGCGCTGTTGGTTCAAACCCATTTGCAACAAGACCTCGCGGCCAAGGCCCAACTGGTATTCATGGTGGCCAGTGCCTCTGAGCCTTTGGACACACCTGCAGCACAAGCCAAAGCAGCAGGGATTGCCTTGCTCGCAGCGAGTCCGGCTGACGTGTTAGTGTTAGGCATGGGCGCAGACGGCCACACGGCTTCTTTATTTCCAGAGGCGCCCAATTTGGCAGAGGCAATGGATTTGCGCAACACACAAACCTGTGTGGCCATTGAGTTGGCCCATCCTCCCGCCAATGCCCCCTATGCACGCATCAGCCAAACCTTGGCGCAAATTCTGTCAGCACGTCACATCGTATTGCCACTGACAGGCGCTGACAAACTCAATACCTTGCAGCAGGCTTGGAAGCAAGCCACACCTGCCTTGCCGATTTCCTTTGTGTTGCAACAAACCCAAACGCCTGTGGCGCTTTGGCTTGCCAACTGAAAACCATGACCACACCTCTACACCCCACCCTCGCCACGGTCACCGCACGCATTGAACAACGCAGCGCACAAACACGCCAAGCCTATTTGGACGTGTTGGCCCAAGCCAAAAAGCCCGGCCCTTACCGTGGCGGCATGGGATGCGCCAATGCAGCTCACGCTTATGCAGCAATGCCTGCCAACGACAAACTGGTGCTGCGCCAAGAGCGTCAACCTAACGTTGGCATCATCACGGCCTACAACGACATGCTGTCAGCCCATCAACCGTATGAGCATTACCCGGAAAAAATCCGTGCAGCAGCTCGAGCCGCAGGTGCCACAGCCCAAGTCGCAGGTGGCGTGCCCGCCATGTGTGATGGCGTGACCCAAGGCGAAGATGGCATGGAGCTGTCATTGTTTTCACGCGATGTGATTGCGTTGGCCACGGCCGTAGGCTTGTCGCACAACGTGTTTGATGCCGCACTGTTCTTAGGCGTGTGCGACAAAATCGTCCCCGGCCTCTTCATCGGGGCTTTGCAGTTTGGTCATTTGCCTGCGGTGTTTGTACCCGCGGGCCCCATGACCTCTGGTTTGTCAAATGACGACAAAGCCAAAGTGCGTCAGCAATACGCACAAGGTTTGGTCAGCCGCGAAGTGTTGCTCGAAGCCGAACAAGCTGCATACCACAGCGCAGGCACCTGCACTTTTTACGGCACGGCCAACTCTAACCAAATGCTCATGGAAATCATGGGTTTGCATTTGCCTGGCTCGTCGTTTGTAAATCCGGGCACACCCTTGCGCGAGGCCCTGACCGTCGATGCCGTCAAACGCGCAGTCGCTCTTTCGCAAAACAAAGCAGCAGGCATTGGCTACCAAATCAACGCCAAAGTCATCGTCAACGGCATCGTAGGTTTATTAGCCACAGGTGGCTCGACCAACCACACGTTGCATATCGTCGCCATGGCCCGCGCTGCGGGTCTCATCGTGAACTGGGATGACTTCTCTGATCTCTCCGCTTGCGTTCCCTTGCTCGCCCGTGTGTACCCCAACGGCAGCGCCGATGTGAACCACTTTCAAGCCGCCGGTGGCATGGGCTATTTGATGGCTCAGTTGCTCAGCGTAGGTTTGCTGCACGACGATGTGCAGACCATCATGGGACAAGGCCTGCACCGCTATGCCGTGGAGCCTTGGCTCAACCCAGCGTTGAACGGTCAACTCGATTGGCGTGATGTGCCCGCACAGTCTGCCGATGAAGCGGTCTTGCGCCCTGTGACCAACCCCTTCAGCGCCGATGGCGGCTTGCGTTTGTTACAAGGCAATTTAGGCCGAGCCGTGGTGAAAGTCTCGGCCGTCAAACCCGAACACCGTCAAGTGCGTGCCCCTGCCATTGTGCTGACTGATCAAAAACAACTTGGCCAACTCTTCAAAGAAGGCAAGCTCGAGCGCGACTTCGTGGCCGTGGTGCGCAACCAAGGCCCACAAGCCAACGGCATGCCTGAGCTGCATCGCTTGACGCCCGTGCTCGGTGTGTTGCAAGACAAAGGCTTCAAAGTCGCCTTGCTCACCGATGGCCGCATGTCGGGCGCATCAGGCAAGGTGCCTGCCGCGATTCACCTTAGCCCTGAGTCCGTCAACGGCGGCTTGATTGGCAAAGTGCAAGACGGCGACATGATTGCGCTCGACTGCGACACCCAAACTTTGCAGCTCGAAGTGAGCGATGCAGAACTCGCCACACGCACAGCCCCTGAGCCAGATTTGTCTGGTAACCAATATGGCACTGGCCGAGACATCTTTGCTTTGTTCCGCGCCAATGCTGCACTGGCCGAAGAAGGCGCATCGCCTTTATTCACACACCTCTAAAGCAGATTCGATATGACCCAACTCAACCCCGCTTTCACCCGTCCAGCATTCACCTCACGCGTGGTGCCTGTCATCGTCATCACTCACCCAGACCAAGCCGTGCCCATGGCACACGCTCTGCTTGAAGGCGGCGTGGATGTGATGGAAATCACCTTGCGCCATGCCGCAGGTTTGCCTGCGATTGAACAAGTCGCCAAACATGTCCCACAGATGCATGTGGGGGCAGGTACGGTGACACGCGCCGAAGAAATGGCCGGTGTGCAAGCCGCGGGAGCCAGTTTTGCACTCTCACCCGGCATGACCGATGCACTCGTGCAAGCGGCCATGAATTGCAAACTGCCGTTCATGCCCGGCGTGATGACGCCCGGTGAAGTGATGGCCGCGCGTGACTATGGATTTGGCCTGGTCAAACTCTTTCCCGCAGCACAAGCCGGCGGCTTGGCCATGCTCAAAGCCTTGGGCGGCCCCTTGGGCGATATGCGCTTTTGCCCCACAGGGGGCGTATCGCTGGCCAATATGGGTGAATTCTTGAAGCAACCCAATGTGGCGATGGTGGGAGGCTCATGGCTCACGCCGATAGAGGTGGTCGAACGTGGTGATTGGGCTGAAATCACCCGACTGGCCCGTGAAGCGACGGCAGCGGCAAACGTAAATTAATTCAACAGCTTGATCAAAAGTTTCATTCAACTGCGCCGAGAAACGCCATAAATTTGACGAGAATCCAAACATGATGACCCCATTCGTCCCCCCACACAAACGCCAAGCATGGCAAGCCCTGCAAGCCTTGGCTCAAGGGTCACAACCACATTTGCGTGAGTTGTTGAAAAACCCAGAACGCAACGCGGCCTTGCATGCCAGTGGCGCTGGCATCAGCATCGACTACGAACGCCAACGCGTCACACGCGAAGTTATGGCACAACTCTTGGCTTTGGCTGACGAATCACAAGTCATGCCACAAGCACAAGCCATGTTCAAAGGCGAGCCCATCAACGCCACCGAACAACGTGCAGTGTTGCACGTCGCCTTGCGCGGCAGCCATGTACCCAACCCACCTTGGGGCCATGAAATTTCTAAGCAAGTCGCGAATGAATTGCACCGTGTGTGTACTTTCGCGGAGAAAGTGCGCGAAGGTCAAATGAAAGGCTTTGGCGGCGAGTCCATCACCGATGTGGTCAACCTCGGCATTGGCGGCTCAGACCTCGGCCCGCGCATGACCACTGAAGCGCTCAGTCACTTGACGCGCGACAGCTTCAAAAACAAAGTGCGCGTCCACTATGTGTCCAACGTGGACGCGTGGAGCCTGTACACCGCACTGGCCTACCTCAACCCGGCACGCACCGCCTTTGTGGTGCAAAGCAAAACTTTCACCACGCAAGAAACCATGACTTTGGCGGCCTCGGCCAAGCGCTGGTTAACCGACGGTGGCTGCCCCACTGACCAATTGGGCAAACACCTGATTGCGGTGACGGCCAACCCACAAATCTCTGCTGCACAAGGCTTCACGCCTGAGCACACCTTTGGTTTTTGGGATTGGGTCGGTGGCCGTTACTCGGTGTGGTCTGCCATTGGTTTGCCTTTGGCCATCTCGATTGGCGCCTTTGCCTTCCAAGACATGCTCTTGGGCGCACGCGCCATGGACGAGCATTTCCTCACCGCGCCTTCTGACCAGAACCTGCCTTTGCTCATGGCCTTGTTTGGCGTATGGAACCGCAATTTCTTGGGCGCCACCACGCACAACATTGCACCCTACGCCTCGCCCTTGGGTAAGTTCGCCTCGTTCTTGCAACAAATGGACATGGAGTCCAACGGCAAGGGCACGCACATTGATGGCAGTCCTGTTGAAGTGGCCACCGCGCCTGTGTTGTGGGGCGGTTTAGGCATTGACGGTCAACACGCCTACTTCCAGCTCATCCACCAAGGCAAGCACTTGGTGCCGATGGATTTCATTGGTTTGCGCACCGAGCGCAGCCCCTTGCCGTTTGCAGCCGAACATCACCGCGTGGTCTTGCTCAACATGCAAGCCCAAGCCCAAGCCTTAGCCATCGGCCGTACGCCTGAAGAAACCGTGCATGAGCTGCGTGACAGCGGCATGGATGAAGCCGAAGTTCAGCGCTTGGCCCCACACCGCAGCTACCCTGGCAACGTGCCCAGCACCACCATTTGGGTGGACGCGCTCACGCCACGCAGCATGGGCGCGCTCATGGCTTTGTATGAACACAAGGTGTTCTGCCAAGCCGCGATCTGGGGCATCCACGCCTATGACCAATGGGGCGTCGAGCTGGGCAAGAAAATGGCTAAAGATATTGAAGCCGCAGAAGCGGCACGCCTGAAAGCGTGATGCATGTTTGAGTCACGCGATCCAACCGTGGCCAACGCAGCAGCTTATCCACGGTTGCTGGGCGACATCGGCGGCACCAATGCCCGCTTTGGCTGGCAAGCGCAGGAAGGTGCACCGATCAGCCATGTACAAGTGTTGCCTTGTGCCGAACACGAATCGTTGTTGGCCGCTGCACAAACGTATCTCACAGAGCAAGGCCTGAGCGCCCCACCCTGCGCGGCCTTTGGCATTGCCAACCCTGTCACGGGCGATCAAGTGGCCATGACCAACCACCACTGGAAGTTTTCAGTCAACGCTTTGCGCGAAGGTTTGGGTGTGTCGCACTTTTTGCTGCTCAACGACTTCACGGCCTTGGCTTTGTCGCTCACACGCTTGCCCGAATCGCAAAAGCGCCAAGTCGGCAGCGGTACGGCGACACCGAATGCCGCCATTGGTTTGATTGGCCCAGGCACCGGTTTGGGCGTTTCGGGTTTGTTCCCGGTGGGCTATCAAAACAAATGGATACCCATCGCGGGCGAAGGGGGCCACGTCAGCCTGACCGCCACCACGGAACACGAGTTTGCAGCCATTCAGCAACTACAAAAACGCTACGGCCATGTTTCTGCCGAACGCGTGATTTCTGGCGCAGGCTTGGTCGATCTGTACCACGCCTTATGTGATTTGAAAGACGGTCAAGGACGCGAAATCACCACACCCGCCGAAGTATTAGAACGCGCCCAAGAAGTCCCCACCTCCACCGCCAACGAAGCGCTGGATATGTTCTGTGGGTTCTTGGGCTCCGTTGCAGGCGACTTGGCCTTAACGCTGGGCGCACGCGGCGGTATCTACATTGGTGGCGGCATCGTGCCGCGCTTGGGCGAACGTTTTGATGCCTCACCGTTTCGTGAGCGCTTTGAAGCCAAAGGTCGTTTCAAAAAGTATTTGCAAGAAGTACCGACCTGGGTGATTCACAGCCCCGTGTCGCCAGCATTGCAAGGTGCGTCGCAGGCTTTGTCATTAACGCAATGGTTCTAGTTGCATTCCCCTGTAGCCAAGCGAGCACAGCAATCAAACGCAAGAACCAAATTCAAACATCACAAACTAGAGCACCATATGACTGACAAAACTTCAGCCAAAGCCAAACCCACTGCAGCAGCCAGAGCCACACAGCAAGCCAAAGAGAACGAACGTCCCTTGGTTGAAGACATTCGACTCTTGGGCCGCATCTTGGGCGATGTCATTCGCGAACAAGAAGGCAAAGAAGCCTATGAGTTGGTCGAACAAGTGCGCAAACTCTCGGTCGCCTTTCGCCGCGACGCCGATGCCAACGCTGACAAAGCCCTGAAAAAACTCTTGGCCTCGCTGAGCGCCGAAGCCACGGTGAGCGTCATCCGCGCCTTCACCTACTTCAGTCACTTGGCCAACCTTGCCGAAGACCGACACCACATTCGCCGCCGTGCCATTCATGAACGCGCAGGCCACACGCAAGAAGGCAGCTTGTCTGTCGCCTTGAGTCGTCTCAAGGCCGCCGGCATTGCGCCCAAGAGCATCGTACAAACATTGGCGCACAGCCATGTGTCGCCTGTACTCACCGCTCACCCCACCGAAGTGCAGCGCAAAAGTATCTTGGATGCCGAGCGTGGCATTGCCCAGCTGCTAGGTTTGCGCGACGACATCAAATCACGCTCAGCGCTACACGCGTCAGCCAAAGCTGTACCTGATGCACTGGCTCTGCGTGAATTGGCAGCCAACGAAATGCAATTGCGTGCACGCGTGTTGCAGTTGTGGCAAACCCGTTTGCTGCGCTTCACCAAGCTCACCGTGTCGGATGAAATCGAAAATGCACTGAGTTATTACGAGTCCACCTTCTTGAGCGAAATTCCAAAGCTCTACGCCGACCTCGAAGCCGAGTTGGGCCACGCCCATGTGCACAGCTTTTTGCGCATGGGCCAATGGATTGGCGGTGACCGCGATGGCAACCCCAACGTCAATGCTGACACGCTACGCTTTGCGCTTCGCCGCCAGTGTGATGTGGCCTTGCGCCACTACCTGACCGAGCTGCACTACCTCGGCACCGAGTTGTCGATGTCGGCCATGTTGGTCGATGTCACGCCAGAGATGCATGCCTTGGCCGACCGCTCGCCTGATACCAACGCGCACCGCCAAGACGAGCCCTATCGCCGCGCCCTCACGGGCATGTACGCACGTTTGGCTGCCACGCTCAAAGGCCTCACAGGAGGCGATGCGGCGCGCCATGCTGTGGCGCCACAAAACCCGTACCTGTCAGCCCAAGAACTGTTGGCCGATTTGCGCGTGATTGCCGAATCTCTTGAAGCCCAACATGGCAGCGCCTTGATGGCCCAACGCCTCACGCCGCTCATGCGTACGGTGGAAGTGTTTGGCTTTCACCTCGCCACGGTGGACTTGCGTCAAAGCTCTGACCAACACGAGTTGGTCGTCGCCGAATTGCTGGCCACAGCAGGCGTGGAGAAAAACTACGCCAAGCTCAATGAAGCACAACGCGTCAATGTTCTCAATCAGTTGCTGCACGACGCACGTCCGCTGCGCGTGATGGGCGCCAACTATTCCGAACTCGCCCTCAAAGAACTGGCGATTTTCGAAACCGCACGCGAGATGTTGGAAACATTTGGCAAAGACGCAATTCGCCACTACATCATCAGCCACACCGAAACCGTGAGCGACTTGCTCGAAGTGCTGTTGCTGCAAAAAGAAACAGGCTTGATGCGCGGCACCCTCAACAGCAAAACATCGACGTGCGATTTGATTGTGGTGCCTTTGTTTGAAACCATCGAAGACTTGCGTTGTGCCGCCGACATCATGGGTGGCTTCTACGCCATCGACGGCGTGGCCAACTTGGTCAAACGCAGCGGTGGCGAGCAAGACATCATGTTGGGCTATTCGGACAGCAACAAAGACGGCGGCATCTTCACCAGCAACTGGGAGCTTTATCGTGCCGAGATTGCCTTGGTCACTTTGTTTGATGGGTTGTTCAAACAACATGACATCACCTTGCGCATGTTCCATGGCCGTGGCGGCACAGTCGGTCGTGGCGGCGGCCCCAGCTACCAAGCGATTTTGGCGCAGCCCCCAGGCACGGTGCGCGGGCAAATTCGTCTGACCGAGCAAGGCGAAGTGATTGGCTCCAAATACGCCAACCCAGAAATTGGCCGCCGCAATTTAGAAACCTTGGTGGCCGCCACCTTAGAAGCCACGCTGTTGCAAACCACCAAGCCAGCGCCACAAGCCTTTTTGGATGCCGCGCAGTGGCTCTCACACGCCAGCATGGCTGCTTACCGTGGCTTGGTGTACGAGACGCCGGGCTTCACCGACTACTTCTTTGCTTCCACGCCCTTGCGCGAAATTGCAGAACTCAACATTGGCTCACGCCCTGCGGCACGCCCCAAGAGCGGCAACGCGTCACCGCGTATTGAAGACTTGCGCGCCATTCCTTGGGGCTTTAGCTGGGGTCAATGTCGTTTGACACTGCCAGGCTGGTTGGGTTTTGGCTCGGCCGTGGACCAGTTCATCCACCAGCACCCCACGCTCAAGCCCAAAGACGCGTTGGCCTTGCTGCAAAAAATGCAGCGTCAATGGCCCTTCTTCCGCTCACTCTTGTCGAACCTCGACATGGTGTTGTCCAAGAGCGACTTAGGGCTGGCTTCACGCTACGCCGAGTTAGTCAGCGACACCCGCTTGCGCAAGAAGATTTTTGGTTTGATAGAAGCAGAATGGCACCGCACTTCAGATGCCTTGAAACTCATCACGGGCGACAAGCAACGTTTGGTGAACAACGCGGCATTGGAACGCTCCATGCGTCACCGCTTCCCCTACATCGACCCACTGCACCATTTGCAAGTGGAGTTGATTCGTCGCTACCGCGAAGGCAAGCGGCCGCAAGACCGTGATGAGAAAGCCCAGCGCGGCATTCACATCTCCATCAACGGCATTGCGGCAGGTTTGCGCAACACTGGCTAAGCCCACAAGCATTGGCGCAAAAGAAAAGCCACCCAAGGGTGGCTTTTCTCATGTCGCGATAGAAGTTACTTCTTGGCGCGCAAACGTGTCAGCTCTTTTTGTGTATCGCCCCACAGGTCCATGCCCACGTTGGTGGCAATGCCAGCGTTGACGTGCGTCAACTTGTCGCGCATGCGGTTCACTTCTGCCACCGACAGTTCGTTGACTTGCATGCCTTTGGCTTTCAAGTCACCCAAGGCTTTGGCGGCTTCATCACGCGTATCTTTGCGCTCAAAGTCGCGGCTCACGCGTGCGGCATCAAGCAAGATTTTTTGTTCTGTCTTGCTCAAGCCATCCCACCACTTTTTGCTCACGGTCACGATCCAAGGGCTGTAAACGTGGTTGGTCACACTCAAGTACTTTTGCACTTCGTAGAACTTGCTCGACAAGATGGTGTTGTAAGGGTTCTCTTGGCCATCCACCGTTTTGGTTTCCAAAGCGCTGAACAACTCTGAGAAAGGCATGGGCACCGCATTGGCGCCCAAGATCTTGAAGCTGTCGAGGTACACATTGTTTTGCATCACGCGCAGCTTGACATCGTTCAAGTCTTCCAGCTTGGTGACGGGGCGCTTGCTGTTGGTCAGGTTACGAAAACCGTTTTCCCAATAAGCCAAGCCCACCAGACCTTTGTCTTGCAACTTGTCCATCACCTTTTGGCCGATGGGGCCGTCCAATACAGCGTCAGCTTCTTTGGCGTTGTTGAACAAGAACGGTGTGTCCCACAAAGCCATCTCTTTGGTGATGCCCACCAACGTGGCGGTGGAGCCCACCATCATCTCTTGTGCGCCGCCAATCAAGGCTTGTTGCATTTGGGTGTCAGGGCCCAATGCGGCTGCGCCAATGGCGCGCACTTTCATCTTGCCGCCAGAGGCTTTTTCAACTTGCTCAGCAAACACCTTGGCCGCACGGCCTTGGTTGCTTTGCTCGTTCAAGCCGTAGCCAAAGCGAATCAAGCGGGGCTTGATGTCTTGCGCAAAGGCAGACAACGAGGCGCTGGCCACAGCCACCGTGGCTGCAGCAATCAGGGTTCGACGAAGAAAAGTCATGGGAAGTCTCCTTGGGTTAAAAACTTATCGCATCCACGCCACAGGGGCGGTCACGATTTGTGGGAACAAAACAAACGCAGTCAAGATGATGAGGTAGGTCACCAAAAATGGGTTCACCCCTTTGATGACTTGGTGCATGGACAAACGCCCCACACCCGCCACCAC
>CANCGU010000017.1 GCA_947377705.1 Comamonadaceae bacterium | reverse complement strand
GCCCAATAGAAATACCCCCAACTGACCGACAACACCATCAACATGGCGAGCGGTAACAAAGAGAGGGTGATCACGCGCGGCATCAGGCAATAAGCCAGTGCGCGCCAAAAAGAATCCAAAAACAAACGCATGCCAAAAGCATACCGCAGCGCGTCAAGGTTCGGAAGAAAACCGCAAAGCGTGTATGAAACGTTTGATACCCAATTGCTGCTGCGACCAGAAACCTTCGCCGTAATCAACCCCCGCTTCCACTTGGTCACGGATGCCCGTAGGGTCAAAGCGCAGCTCAAAATTGGCAGTGCCAAAGATCACATCCCACCATGGCAGAAGCACGCCGAAGTTGTGGCCGCCCAATGTGACTCCCTCTTCAGTGGCTTCACCTCGTACGGCCAGCTGCGGCACAAACTCGTGCCCCAAACCAACCGCGTGATGCAAGCGATGAAAACGCGGACTGACCCACAAGCGCTCCCCCCACTTGCCAAAGCTGACACGCAAATTGGCATGTTGGAAGTTTTCAAACAGCTGGGTCATGGCGACCACCGCCACAAATTGCGTGGGTGCAATGCCAATGAGCTGTGCCACGCACACCCAAATCACCGCGCCGATCAAGTCGTCCAGCAAGTGGTTGCGGTTATCGGTCCACTGGGTCATCTGGCGCTGTGAGTGGTGCACCGCATGTAGTGCCCACCACCAGTGCCATTGGTGTTGGGCACGGTGCAACCAATAGTTGACGAAGTCAAACACCACCAAATAAATCACAAAGCTGTTGAACGGGCCATCGGTCACACCAGGCCACACGCCTTCCAAGTGAAAGGTGCCCACGCCGTGCACGCGCAGCTCACCCATGAGCGTGTCCAGCACAGGCTCAACCAGCAAAAACAAAGCCACGCGAAACAAACCCAAGCGGTGAATGAGGGTGTAAATCACATCGGTATGAACGGCGTGCGTGTCGGTCACGGCCTCCACAGGTCGCCAGCGCTGCAAGGGCCCAATCACCAGCAGCATGACGGCTATTTGTATCAACCCCACCAGCAACCAGCCTGTGCCATCAAACACATCTTCCAAGCGATTGCCTAAGCCCAACGCAAATGCAATAGGCTGCATCACGCCTTCATACAAAGCGGCTTGCGTGTTGGCAAAGAGGTCGATCAACGCGTCCATGCTTTGAATTGTGGATGGTCTTTGAGCGTTGCGAAACAAAACCCTTTGGCTTTGAGGCCTTCAATCAAAGGCTCTAACACCGCAGGTGCCCAGGGATCTTGGCGCGACCAAATGCCTAAATGCGCCATCAAAATATCGCCCGAGCGGATGCTGTTCAAAGCACGTTGCAGCAACATGGCGTTGGAAAATTTATCGCTAGGCAGCTCATCGCCTAAGAAGCCTGCATCGGCCCAAGCCACATGGGCAAAGCCGCATTGCTTGGCAGCGTGCAAGAGCGAGGGGGACGTTTTACCGCCGGGCGCACGGAACAAAGGCAAAGGCTTGGTGCCCGTGATTTGCTCTAAGCGCGTGTTGGCAAGTTGCAATTGGTCGCAATACCGCTGACTGGTCCACACCTCGGTTTTACCTTTGCTAGGCCCCGCCGTCGGGCGCATCTGCCAGCTGCCACGCGGCAAATCAGAACGCCAATACACATGGTCAAACGTGTGTGAGGCAAAGGCATGGCCTTCTGCACCACGCGCTTTCCACCAAGGTGCCCAGTGCTCGCCCAAGGAGCCGTCACCTTCTTTGGTGAGTTCGTTGGCGGCGAAAAAAGTAACTTTGACGTTTTGTCGGTTCAAGACCTCAGCAATCAACGGCGCCACACCCATGTGGCCGGTGTCAAACGTGAGATAAACCGACCTGCCACAAGAGGCGGTTGCGTGAACCGCAGCCATGCTCAGAAAAAGCAAGAAGCCAAGACGCAAGCAACGCATCGATTTCAATACCGCTTCGCGTGGTCCAAAGTCCAAATGCCGTGAGGCGATTTGCCGACTTTGACTTGGCGCACGAGTTGGCCCGTTGCGATATCAATCACACTGACTTTTTTAATCCAACGTGATGAGACGAGCAACAATTTGCCATCGGCTGTCACTTCCATGCAATCTGGCCCCCCAGGCGCTTTGAATTGAGCCACCGATTCGAGCTTGGTGTAATCAATCTTGTTGACTGTGTTGGCCACGCGATTGCCGACAAACACATGGCGACCATCGCCCAAGGCACGGAACGCATGCGCGCCCTCACCTGTTGGAATGTTTTTCACCAATTTGGCTTGCGGGCCCGTGACGTCATAGACCTCTACATGATCGCTACCGGTCAGGCCAACCAGCAAGTGTTTGTCATCTGGCGTGCCAAACACGTCCGCAGGCATTTCACCTGTTTTGACACGCCACTTCAAAGTTTGCGTCGCCAAGTCCACGGCCACCAACTCGTTGCTGTCTTGCATGGTGGCGTAAGCGGTCGTGCTTTTGGTGTCAATCCAAATGTGGCTGGGCGTTTTGCCAGAGGGAATGCGCTTGGCCAACGCCAACTCTTTGCCATCCCAACGGTAAATGTCGATATGGTTCAATCGGTTGGCCACCGTGACAAACCATTTCATATCTGGAGAGAAGCGCAACTGGTAGGGGTCTAGCGTGCCGCGGACCACGCGTTGCACTTGGGCGGTTCGCGGGTCAATAAAGGTCAGGGAATCGCCACCGGCATTGGCCACGATGACCGAGGCTTCATCGGGCGTGAGGTAGATGTGGTGCGGCTCTTTTCCTGTGGCAATGCGGCGCGTTTCTTTCCACGTTGCAGAGTCGATCACGCTCACATTCGCATCTTGCGAGTTCAGTACAAAAATGGGGTTACCCGCTTGTACAGCAGGGGTTGCCGCCAACAGCAGCACACTGACCAAAGCCAGCGTTAAACGTTGAATCAAAAACACAAAAAACACCTTGGAAAATCTGTTCTCAGTGTAACGAGCTAGGCGAGGTCCACCGGTGTGAAGGGGTTCAATTCAAACAAAATCCGTTTGACCCAGCGCAAGGAAGCTTAAAAAGCTGAGTGAAGCTAAGCGTTTGTCGCTAGCAACTTCAGCTCATCCTCACTCAGCCAACGCCACTGGCCTGGCGCCAAATCAGCTGGCAAGGGCATTGCACCGATTTGTGAACGGTGCAGCCCCACCACTTTGTTGCCCACCGCCGCCAACATGCGTTTGACTTGGTGGTACTTGCCTTCGGTCAGGGTCAGGCGTAAGTGATGCTCAGACACGGCGACACATGCAGCGGCTTTCACGGGTTTGGGCGAATCGTCCAGCACCACGCCGTCGAGCAGGCGTTGCACTTGTTGGGCATCCAGTGGATCGTCGGTCGTCACTTCGTACACCTTGGGCACATGGTGGCGGGGCGAACTCATGCGATGAATCAACGGGCCATCGTCGGTCAGCACCAACATACCCGTGGTGTCTTGGTCCAAACGCCCCACCGCTTGCACGCCTTGCACCGAACTTTTTTGCGGACGTTGGCGCAGCGCAGGCGGCAGCAAGGTGTAGAGGCTAGGCCAAGCAGAGGGTTTGTGTGAACACTCATAGCCCGCAGGCTTGTGCAACAACACATAGGCTTTGGCGTGGTAAGGCCACAGTACCCCCTGCACCGAATAGGACAAGCCTTCGCGCACCTCAACATCTTGGAGCGCGTCGTCGCAGGTGACCAAACCCTCGCCAAAATCGATCTGCACGTAGCCTTGTTGAATCAGGCCCGCGCAAATACGACGCGTACCAAAACCTTGGGAATACAAAATATCTTGCAATTGCATGGCTCAATCGTAAACTGAACTCACTATGAAACCCAGCTCACACTATTTGCAATGCCATGGCTTCAACATCCACTACACCGCTTGGGGGGATGCGTCACTGCCCGTCGTCATTGCGTGGCATGGCTTGGCCCGCACGGGTCGCGACTTTGATGCACTGGCCGAGCAGCTCGCCGCGCACTACCGCGTGATTTGCCCCGACACCATTGGTCGAGGTCTGAGCCAATGGAGCCATGCACCTCAGAACGACTACAGCTTTGCCACCTACGCCCGCATCACACTGGATTTGATGGCGGCATTGAAGATTGAGAAAGCCCACTGGATTGGTACCTCTATGGGCGGTGCATTGGGCTTGGTATGCGCTGCGGCAATAGAACTTCCTGCGTTCAAAGGCCGCATTCAAAGTCTCGTGTTGAATGACATTGCGCCGGAAATTTCAGCGGTGGCGGTAGAGCGCATCAAGGCTTATGCAGGCGAACCACCGGCGTTTGACACGGTGCCCGAATTGGAAGCATTTTTCCGCCAAGCCTATGCACCGTTTGGCATTCAAACCGATGCGCAGTGGACGCACTTGGCCGAGACATCCACCCGCCGCTTGCCCGATGGCCGCGTCACCCCACACTATGACCCCAACATCACGCAACAGTTTTTTCGCGAAGTCCCCGAGTACCCCATGTGGAACGAATACGACGCGCTCGACATTCCTGTGATGGTGATGCGCGGTGCCAACTCAGATTTAATTTCTCCCGACACACCCCAAGCCATGCATACGCGTGGACCAGGTCGCAAAGGCTTGCTCCGCACGGAAGAAATTCCAGGCTGCGGCCATGCCCCTGCTTTGAATGTGCCTGCGCAATGGCAGTTGGTGATGGATTTTTTGAAAACGGTCAACTAAGCAGGCAGGGTTGAATCTTGCGGAGACACCCACAAGGGGTGCTTGTGCATCACGGCTATCAACGCCTCTGAATTTTCAAATGCCGCCAACCACTGCGTCAACTGCGGCCAAGGCTGCGCATCAAACCAAGCACGATCGGTACGGGCAAACTGACGCACAAAGGGGGCTACGCATGCATCCAGCAAACCCCAGTGCTGGCCAGACAAATACGTGTTGACTTGCAAGTGCGCTTGCCAACGCATCAACACCTGTGCACCTTGTGCGCGGTGCAGCAAACCATCTGTCAAACCAAAACGCTGCGGGTATTTGTAGCGGTCTAGATGGGCTTTGAATTCACCGTCGTTTAAGGCAATGCCGTCGCGGGTAAAGGCCCACGCATCGGCGGTCGTGGGTAACCAAGCTTGCACATCCTGGTGCTGCAGCGCCCACAGCATGATGTCTAGGCTTTGCTCCAACACCTCCCCGGTGGACAAACACAACACCGGCACCGTTCCCTTGGGCGAGACTGCTAGCATTTCGGCGGGTTTGGCTTTCAGTGCCACCTCACGATGCTCATACGCCACGCCGCCGGCACGCAAAGCCAGGCGTGCGCGCATGGCGTAAGGACAGCGGCGAAAAGAATAAAGAACATGCATAGAAAGAAACTCAAGTAACCAAAGCGTCAGTCTGTGGTGGCGAAAGCAAATGTGATCAGGAAGAATGGATCGTGCAACACATCTTAAAACAGGCATGAACAGGCCAGCTAAGGAGACAAAGCATGAAACGTCGTCAATTTTTCCAAAACTCAGCCCTCGTCACGTCGGGTGCATTGGTGGGATGTGCCACACCCGGAATCGCCGCCAACGGACCGAAAACGCCGTTTGCGGTGCCCACCACCTACATTCCTATCGTAGGCTCGGATGAGATGTTCCCCGTGCGTCGCATCTATTGCATTGGTCGCAATTACGCAGCACACGCCCGCGAAATGGGCTCAGACCCAACGCGTGAACCACCGTTCTTTTTTCAAAAGCCCACCGATGCCATTCAGTACGTGGCGACCGGCACCGTGGCTGACCACCCCTACCCCAGCCTCACCAAAAATTACCACTACGAAGCCGAATTGGTCGCCGTGCTGGGCAAAGGAGGTCGCAACATTGCTGTCGACAAAGCGCTCGACTTGGTTTATGGCTACACCTTGGGTTTGGACATGACACGCCGCGATTTACAGCGCGGCATGGGCGACCAAAAGAAACCTTGGGAAATTGGCAAGAGCTTTGACAAATCGGCCCCCATCGGTGCTGTGCACAAAGTGGCGCAAACGGGTCACTTCAGCAAGGGTGACATTTGGCTCAAAGTCAACGGACAAGTTAAACAAAAAGCCGATTTGAACCAAATGATTTGGTCCGTTGCAGAGCAAATCAGCAAACTCTCAGAAGCGTTTGAGCTGTTTCCAGGTGACATCATCTACGCAGGCACACCTGAAAATGTAGGGCCCGTGGTGCGCGGTGATGTGATTGAAATGCACATCGACGGCTTGCCCAATTTGAGTGTGAAGATTGTCTAAATTTAGGTCACAGGCGCGGGGTTGAACAACACCAATGCGTTGTGCAGTTTCCAATGTTCAGCCCATGTTTTTTTGCGGCCACTGGCCACATCAAGCATGAGCTGAAACAGTTCCATGCCCACCTCTTCAATCGTTTTGGTGCCATCCGCGATGGTGCCTGCGTTCACATCCATCAGGTCATGCCAACGACGAGCCAGGTCAGTCCGTGTGGCCACTTTGATGACGGGCACTTCAGCCAAACCGTAAGGCGTACCGCGACCTGTGGTGAACACATGCAAGTTCATGCCTGCGGCCAATTGCAGCGTGCCGCAAATGAAGTCACTCGCGGGGGTGGCCGCATAAATCAAGCCCTTTTGCTTGAGTTTTTCGCCTGGTGACAAGACGCCCGAGATTGGCGCTGACCCCGACTTGACGATAGAACCCATGGCCTTTTCAACAATGTTAGACAAGCCGCCCTTTTTGTTACCGGGGGTGGTATTGGCGCTGCGGTCCGCACGGCCACGGGCTAAATAAGCGTCGTACCAAGCCATCTCGCGAATCATGGCCTCGGCCACTTCGGGCGTGGTCGCGCGTGAGGTAAGTTGGTCAATGCCATCGCGCACTTCGGTTACCTCGGAGAACATCACACTTGCGCCGGCACGCACCAACAAATCGGTGCAATACCCCACGGCAGGGTTGGCTGTCACACCTGAAAACGCATCGCTACCGCCACACTGGACGCCCACCACCAACGCACTGGCTGGAACAGTCTCGCGGTGGCGTTGGTTCAAACGTTGCAGGTGTTGCTCAGCGGTTCTCAGGATGGTGTCAATCATGGACATGAAGCCCACATGTGCATCGTCTTGCAGGCACACCACATCCAATGCTTCGCCGCGTTGATCGTTGATGGGGATGGCGCCGGGTGGCATCAAGCGCTCGGGCTGCAGTTTTTCGCAGCCCAAGCTCACCACCATCACCTCACCACCAAAGTTGGGGTTGAGGCTGATGTTGCGCAGGGTTCGGATTGGGATCTCTGCACCATCTGCATCAATGGCCACGCCACACCCGTAGGTGTGCTCAAGCCCCACCACGTCATCCACGTTGGGGAACTTAGGCAGCAACTCCGCCTTGATGCGCGCCACCGCGAACTCGACCACCCCCGACACACACTGCACCGTGGTGGTGATGGCCAAGATGTTGCGCGTGCCTACTGAACCATCGGCATTGCGGTAGCCCTCAAAGGTGTAGCCCTCCAGCGGCGGCAAGGGGGTCGGCTTGACCGTGGCGATAGGCAAGTTGTCCAGCTCGCGCGCCAATGGCATTTGGAGCAAGCGTTCATGCACCCAACTGCCAGCCGGTATGTCTTTCAAGGCATAGCCAATCGCAATGCCATAGCGCAGCACCGCGCCATCCGCAGGAATATCGACCAACGCCACTTTGTGCCCCTGAGGCACGGCGTCCCGCATGTGCAAACCGTCTGGCAGCACCGTGCCTACGGGCAAACCACCGTGATTGGCCACAATCGCCACGTTGTCTTGGGGCTGCATGCGGATGGTGAGTGGGGTCATCAAGGTCTCCTATCATTCGGCTTAAGTTCAAAGCCTTTACAAACACAATGATAGCGGTACCATAATCAAACGTGCAAGTAGACACGTCAAAGAATTACATGACTGACAAAGAACAGCCCAAACGCTCACGCCGCAGCAGTGGCGCCATCACTCTGCGCGATGTGGCCATGCTCGCAGGTGTGGCCCCCATCACGGCATCACGGGCCATCAACACGCCCAATCAAGTCTCGCCTGATGTGTTGCGCAAAGTGCAAGAGGCTGTGCAACGCACTGGCTACGTGCCCAACCGTATGGCAGGTGGCCTGGCCTCCTCGCGCAGCCGCCTAATTGCCGCCGTGGTGCCCAGCACGGTAGTGTCGGTGTTCATGGAAACCATCGAGTCTTTGAACGGCACCTTATTTGATGCAGGCTACCAGCTGATGCTGGGTCAATCGGGCTACTCCGCCGAGCGCGAAGAACTGCTGCTCGAAGCCATCATTGGTCGCCGTCCGGACGGTATTTTCATCACCGGCATCTTGCCGCCGGGTAAGGCCCGCACGCGCTTGCTGGCTTCGGGCATTCCAGTCGTCGAAACCTGGGACTTAACCCCCACCCCCATTGACATGCTGATTGGCTTTTCTCACTCGGACATTGGGCGCGAAGTGGCCCAATTTTTGATGGACAAAGGCTATCAAAAATTCGCCATCGTGCGCGCCGAGGATGAGCGCGCCGACCGCCGCACCACGGCCTTTTTAGAGACCGTGGCGCAGCAAAATTTACCGCCTGTGTGTGTGACCAATGTGGGGGCCTCACGTTCACTCAAAAGTGGCCGTGAAGCCCTGACTCGGATCTTGGCTGAAGCACCTGAAACACAAGCCGTGTTTTGCAGTTCCGACTTGCTCGCTCTGGGCGTGATGACAGAAGCCCGTGCACGAGGTTTGAGCGTGCCAGACGACATCGCCGTGATGGGTTTTGGCGATGTGCCCTTTGTTGCCGACATGGTGCCTGCGCTCACTACCGTGCGCATCAACGGCGGACAAATTGGCACGCTCGCCGCGCGCTTTTTGATGGACCGTGCAGAGGGCCGCACGGTTGACCCACGCATCGTGGATGTGGGTTTTTCCATCATCCAGCGCGACAGCACAGCCCTAGCGAAAACCCTGACGTAAAAGCATTGACGGCTCGTTTTGCCGTGGCTAACATCCGTTCATTCAATTTGGTAGCGCTACCAAATTGACGCTGAAAAATATCAATTCACCCAACCTGAACCCACATCTATGGCACCCCCCTCCTCACACATGTACTCACGCCTGCTGTTGACAGGTGCAGCCGGTGGACTAGGGCGCGTCTTGCGCCCGCGCCTGAAAGCGCGTTGCGATGTGCTGCGTGTCAGCGATTTGGGCGATTTGGGCACCCCCAATGCGGGTGAAGAAGTCATGCCCGCCCCTCTGCAAGACCGCCACGCCGTTTTCAAACTGCTCGAAGGCGTGGACGCAGTGGTGCACTTGGGTGGCATCTCGACCGAGCAGCCATTTGACGACATCGTGCAAGCCAACATCATTGGTGCATACAACCTGTATGAAGCGGCCCGTACCCACGGCACACGCCGTATTGTGTTTGCCAGCTCCAACCACGTCACAGGTTTTTATCGCCAAGACGAGGTGGTCGATGCCACCATGCCCGTGCGCCCCGATGGCTACTACGGCCTGAGCAAAGCCTTTGGCGAAAACCTCGCTCGCTTCTATTTCGACCGCTACGGCATTGAAACCGTGTGTTTGCGCATCGGCTCCTCATTTGCAGAGCCCAAAGACCGCCGCATGCTCGCCACTTGGATGAGCTACGACGACTTGGAGCGCTTGGTGCTTGCCGGCCTGAACTCACCCGTCGTGGGCTACAGCGTGATCTACGGCATGTCCGACAACAACCATGTTTGGTGGGACAACACACCCGCCAAACACATTGGCTACCGCCCGCTTGACAGCTCTGAGCCGTTCCGCGCTGCCGTTGAAGCCAAGCAACTCACCCTCGATTTGAATGACCCCGCCGTGATTTACCAAGGCGGCGGTTTTGTCAAAGCCGGTCCTTTCTGACTTTCTAACCACAACAGGAGACACCCATGAACGCACGTTCGAATTTGCTCAAGACCTTGGTCGCCACCGCGGCCACCTCGCTGTTTGCTTTTGGTGCACACGCCACCGAATTCCGATCTTCTGACATTCACCCCGACGACTACCCCACTGTGCAAGCCGTGCGTCACATGGGCGAAGTGTTGAACAAATCCAGCAATGGCAAGCACAGCATCAAGGTGTTCTCTAAGTCTGCACTCGGCAACGAAAAAGACACGATTGAACAAACCAAACTCGGTGCCATCGCCATGGCCCGAGTCAACGTGGCGCCGATGAACAACATTTGTGCGGCCACCATGGTGCCCACCATGCCCTTCTTGTTCCGCTCGACCGATCACATGCGCAAAGTGTTGGACGGCGCCATCGGTGAAGAAATCTTGAAAGACTGCGAAGCCCAAGGCTTTATCGGTTTAGCGTTTTACGACTCTGGCGCACGCTCGATTTACACCGTCAAAAAGCCCATCAAAACCTTGGCCGATGCCAAAGGCTTGAAGGTGCGCGTACAACAAAGCGACTTGTGGGTGTCACTGCTCGAAGCCATGGGCGCCAACGCCACGCCGATGCCGTATGGCGAGGTTTACACCGCGCTGAAAACCGGCTTGGTCGATGCCGCTGAAAACAACTACCCCTCTTACGAGAGCTCACGTCACTTTGAAGTCGCCAAGTACTACAACAAGACCGAGCACTCGATGGCACCCGAAATTTTGCTCTTCTCTAAGAAGGTATGGGACACACTGTCTGCTGACGAACAAAAACAAATCCGTGCAGCCGCCAAAGAATCTGTGACCTACATGCGCAAGCTGTGGGACGAGCGTGAAGCCAAATCATTGGCCATCGTCAAAGCCGGCGGCGCTGAAATTGTGGACGTGGACAAAGCCCCCTTCCAAGCTGCGATGAAGCCCGTGTATGACAAGTTCTTGAAAGACCCCAAGCTGCAAGACATGGTCAAACGCATCAACGCCGTGAAATAAAAGCCATCCATGTACACACGCTTTTGTGCCGCCCTCGCGCGGCTTTGTTTGAAGGTCGGTGTCGGCGGTCTTGTGCTGCTGATTGCCGCGGTGCTCTACCAAGTCATTGGCCGCTACGTGCTCAACGACACGCCCACTTGGGCCGAGAGTGGTGCGGTGTTGCTGGTGCTCTATGTGACCATGCTAGGCATGGCCGTGGGCGTGCGCGATGCAGGTCACATTGGCTTGGAGTCTTTGTTGGTGCTCGTGCCCGATGCCGTGCGCCTGAAGATGGAGCTGCTCATCCACGTCCTCGTCTTAGGCTTTGGCGTGGTGATGGCCTACAACTGTGCCGTGTTGGCACAAAGCGTGTGGGATTACAAAATCCCAACCCTCGGTTTGTCCGAGGCTTTCAAATACACGCCCCCTGCTTTTGCCGGCGTTTTGATTGCCTTGTTTTCTATCGAACACATCATCGCGTTGGTTCGTGGTGAAGAGGTGGAGCCATCATGGCACTGACCATTCTGTGCGTGAGCTTCACGCTGCTGTTGCTGCTGGGCGTGCCCGTGGCGTTCTCGATTGGTCTGTCTTCGTTGGCCACTCTGCTATTTGAAGGCTTGCCCTTGGCGGTAGGCTTTCAGCAAATGATTTCGGGCATGAACCCGTTCTCGTTCCTCGCCATCCCCTTCTTCATCTTCGCGGGTGAAATCATGATGTACGGCGGTATCGCCGACAAAATTGTGGATTTCGCCAAATCACTCGCAGGCCATGTGCGCGGCGGCTTGGGCATGAGCAATGTGCTGGCATGCACCTTGTTTGGCGGCGTGTCGGGCTCTCCTGTGGCTGACGTGTCCGCCATGGGTGCCGTGCTGATTCCACAAATGAAAAAAGAAGGCTACGATGCCGATTACGCGGTCAATGTGACCACGCATGCCTCGTTGGTGGGAGCCTTGATGCCCACCAGCCACAACCTCATCATCTTCACGCTGGCAGCCAGCGGCAAGGTGAGCATTGCCGCCTTGATTTTGGCAGGCATCGTGCCAGCCATTGTGTTGACCATTTGCAACTTGGTTGCGGCGTATGCCGTTGCCGTGAAGCGCGGCTACCCTGCTGGCACCTTCCCCGGTTGGGCTGTGGTGGGGTCTTCGTTTGCACAGTCGTTACCAGGCTTGCTGGTCGTGGTCATCATCATTGTGGGCATTTTGTCGGGTGCATTCACCGCCACCGAGTCCGCCTCTGTGGCGGTCATATGGGCTTTGTTCTTGGCCACGATGGTTTACAAAAAACTCACACGCGAACAGTTCTTGAAAGCTGCAGCCAAAGCGGTGAAGAGCACCGGTGCTGTGTTGCTGCTGATTGGCATCAGCTCCATGTTTGGCTACTTGATTGGCTTGTACGGCGTGGCCGAGTTGACAGGACAAATGCTGTCAAGCATCAGTGCCACACCTTGGGTCATCTTCTTGTGCGTCAACGTCATTTTGTTTGTGTTGGGCACCTTCCTCGACATGGCCGCGACGATTTTGATTTGCACGCCCATCTTCTTGCCCATCTGCCAACAAATGGGCATGAGCACCGAACAGTTCGGCATCGTCATGCTCATCAACTGCGCCTTAGGACTCAACACCCCGCCAGTCGGCACCACCCAATTTGTGGGTTGCACCATTGGTGAAGTGTCAGTGGGCACTGTGATGAAAACCATTTGGCCGTTCTACGGCGGCTTGATTGCCGCCTTGATGCTGGTCACCTATGTGCCCGCGTTCTCCATGTGGTTGCCCAACTTGATTTTGAAATAACACCATGACCACCGGACCTGCCATTCCATTTACAACCAACGCACGCTACCCAGACCCACGCATTGAAGTGTTGGATGAGCGTTTTTTAAAACTGCGCTTGTTCAGTGCCAGCATTGAACAGTTGGCCACAGGCATGCGTTGGGCCGAGGGGCCCGTTTGGTTTGGCGATGGTCGCTACTTGCTGGTGTCAGACATTCCCAATAATCGAATCTTGCGTTGGGACGAACCATCCGGCCGTGTGAGCGAGTTTCGCAAGCCATCACACAACGCCAATGGTTTGGCGCGTGATGCGCGAGGCCGCTTGCTCGCATGCGAACACCAAACACGTCGTGTCACACGCACCGAATACGATGGATCCATCACCGTCCTCGCTGAATCGTTCGACGGCAAACCCTTGAACTCACCCAACGACATCGTGTGCCAACGCAATGGCACCGTGTGGTTCACAGACCCCCCATTTGGCATTTCAGGCGACTGGGAAGGCGATGCTGCGGAGGCAGAGCTGCCCCATGCGCTGTACCGCATCAACCCCAGCGAGGGTCAATTGCAACAGGTGCTAACCGATGTGCAGGGCCCCAATGGCTTGGCGTTCTCACCCGACGAGTCCGTGTTGTATTTGGTGGAAAGTCGTGCCAAGCCACACCGCATAGTGTGGGCGTATGACTTAAATGCACAAGGCAGCTTGTCCAACAAGCGTTTAGCGATTGATGCCCAAGGCCCAGGGGCACTCGACGGCATCACCGTAGACACCGACGGCAACATTTGGTGCGGCTGGGGGAGCGATGGCTCGGCTCACGCGCAACCTGAAGAGCTTGACGGCGTCCGCGTGTTCGCACCCGACGGCACCGCCATTGGCCACATCCATCTGCCCGAGCGCTGCGCCAACCTGTGCTTTGGCGGTGCCAAACACAACCGACTGTTCATGGCCAGCAGCCATTCGTTGTATGCCCTCTATACCAATACACGCGGTGCAGCTTAAGTACCGAACATCAAGCAAACATCAATGAGGAGACCCAGCATGAAAAAACGTCACCTGCTCTTAGGCATGCTGACCAGCATCTTTGTCATGGGTGTTGCCCACGCTTGGCCCGACAAGCCCGTCACCTTGGTGGTACCCTTTCCACCCGGTGGCGCCACCGATTTGATTGCCCGTACGTTGGCCCCCAAGCTGCAAGAAAAACTGGGGGGCAGCTTCATCACCGACAACAAAGCCGGCGCGACCGGCACGATTGGCGCAGGCTTTGTGGCACGCGCGCCTGCGGATGGCCACACACTCTTGGTGTCGTCCCTTGGCCCTTATGTGATTGCACCGCATCTGCTGGCCAAAGTGCCCTATGACGCCCTGAAAGACTTCGACTACATCAGCATCGCCGTGCAAGCCCCCAATGTCTTGGTGGTGCCCGCCAGTTCGCCACACAAATCGATGGCCGATGTAATTGCCTTCCAAAAAGCCAACCCCAACAAAATGACGTTTGCCTCGTCTGGCAACGGCAGCAGTGACCACCTCACCGCTGAACTGTTCTGGTTGCAAACCGGCACCACAGGCATCCATGTGCCCTACAAAGGAGGTGGCCCTGTGATGACCGATCTGCTTGGTGCCCAAGTGGACTCGTCGTTCATGAACATCAACACCGCCATGCCGCAAATTTTGGCAGGCAAGTTGCGCCCTCTGTCGATCACCAGCGCCAAGCGTTCGCCGCTTTTACCCAACGTGCCATCGCTTGAAGAACTGGGCATCAAAGAAGCCAATGTGTATTCATGGCAAGCCATTGCAGCCCCCAAAGGTTTGCCCGCGGACATCAAAGCCAAGCTGCATACCGCCATCGTGGCAGGCTTGAACGACCCGCAAGTCAAAACCAAACTGCTGGATTTGGGTTTCGAGATTGTGGCCAACACGCCCGAGCAATTCACCGCTTACCAAGCCGCTGAATTCGCACGCTGGAAAAAACTGATCGACGCCCGCAACATCAAGGCCGACTGAGTCGGTCACTCCCAGACATCACGCCATGCCTCATTCCTCCCCCGTCATCACACAGTTGCGCGTCATCCCCGTTGCGGGACATGACAGCATGTTGATGAACCTCTCCGGCGCACACGGCGCTTTCTTCACACGCAACTTGCTCATCCTCACCGACAACGCGGGTCGCACCGGGATTGGTGAAGTGCCAGGCGGTGAAAAAATTCGCGCCACCTTAGAAGACGCCACCGAGTTGGTGGTAGGCCAAAGCATTGGCAATGTGCAAGCCGTGCTCAACACCCTACGCACCCGCTTCGCCGACCGAGATGCAGGCGGGCGTGGACTGCAAACCTTCGACTTACGCACCACGATCCACGCGGTGACCGCCGTTGAATCGGGTTTGCTCGATTTGCTCGGCCAGCACCTGAACGTGCCGGTGGCGGCGCTGTTGGGCGAAGGCCAGCAACGCAGCTCCGTAGAGATGCTGGGCTATTTGTTCTTCATCGGCGACCGCACCCAAACCGACCTACCCTACCGCACCGAACGCGATGCGGAAAACACCTGGTTCCGCTTACGCAACGAAAAAGCCATGACCCCGGAATCAGTGGTGCGATTGGCTGAAGCCGCACGCGAAAAATATGGGTTCAACGACTTCAAGCTCAAAGGCGGCGTGCTCGCGGGCGAAGCTGAGATTGAAGCTGTCACAGCTCTGCACCAACGCTTTCCACAAGCCCGCGTCACGCTCGACCCCAATGGCGGCTGGCTGCTGAAAGATGCGGTGCGTTTGATGCGCGATATGCGCGGTGTGGTGGCCTATGCCGAAGACCCCTGCGGCGCAGAAGAAGGCTTCAGTGGGCGCGAGGTCATGGCCGAATTCCGTCGCGAAACCGGCCTGCCCACCGCCACCAACATGGTGGCCACCGACTGGCGGCAAATGGTGCATTCACTGTCGTTACAAAGCGTAGACATTCCATTGGCCGACCCCCACTTCTGGACCATGGCGGGCTCGGTACGCGTGGCCCAAACTTGCCGAGATTGGGGGCTGACTTGGGGTTCACATTCGAACAATCATTTCGATGTGTCGCTTGCCATGTTCACCCATGTGGCAGCGGCAGCACCAGGCAAAGTCACCGCCATTGACACCCACTGGATTTGGCAAGACGGCCAAGGTCTCACGAAAGAGCCTTTGCAAATCATCAACGGCCATGTGGAAGTGCCCAAGAAGCCCGGCCTCGGCGTTGCGCTTGACATGGTGGCTGTGGAAAAAGCCCATCAGCTTTATTTGCAACACGGCCTCGGTGCACGCGACGATGCCATGGCCATGCAATACCTCATCCCCGGCTGGACGTTTGATCACAAACGTCCCTGCATGGTTCGATAAAAACTTCACCACTGAGATCTATGCGCCCCAACAAAATCAGAGAAATTTGGCAAAGCGGTGGAGCCGTTGTGAACGGCTGGCTCGCCATCCCCAACAGCTTCTCCGCTGAAACCATGGCCCACCAAGGCTGGGATTCACTCACCATCGATTTGCAACATGGCGTGGTTGACTACCAAGCCATGGTCACCATGCTGCAAGCCATCTCTACCACTGCCACCGTCCCTGTGGTGCGCGTGCCTTGGCTAGAACCCGGCATCTTGATGAAAACCTTGGATGCGGGTGCTTACGGCGTGATTTGCCCCATGGTCAACACCAAAGAAGATGCCCAAAAACTGGTGGCCTACACCCACTATGCGCCCAAAGGCACACGCAGCTTCGGCCCTGTGCGCGCCCTGCTCTACGGCGGTGCAGACTACCCCCAACACGCGAACGACACCATCGTGACCCTCGCCATGATTGAGACCGCAGCGGCGCTTGACAACTTGGATGACATTCTTTCTGTCGAAGGTTTGGACGCCATTTACATCGGCCCATCCGACCTGTCCTTGGCCTTGGGTTGCAACCCCACCTTCGACGACCTCGACCCCAAAGCGGCAGAGGCTGTGGACCACATCTTGGCCCGCGCCAAAGCGCACGGCGTGGTGGCAGGCATTCACAACGGCACACCCGAAGCTGCGCAAAAGCGCATTGCCAAAGGTTTTCAATTCGTCACCATCAGCTCCGATGCACGTTTGATGGCAGCAGGTGCGCAACAAGTGATTTCAAAAATGCGAGCAACAACCGCCAATAAATCATCTGGCTCGTATTAATTTCAAAAAATCAAAAAAGGAAGTTTCATGAAAATTGGATTTATTGGCCTAGGCATCATGGGTACACCGATGGCACAGCATCTCTTGACAGCTGGGCACGACATGTTTGTGCGCACACGCAGCAAAGTACCCGCCGAATTGGCCAGCGCCCATGTGTGTGCCACCAATGCCGACGTAGCGCGCGCGGCAGACATCATCTTTTTGATGCTGCCCGACACGCCCGATGTAGCGACGGTATTGTTTGGCAAAGACGGCCTGGCCGAAGGTTTGAGCCAAGGGAAAATCGTGGTGGACATGAGCTCTATCTCGCCCATGGACACAAAAACCTTTGCACAAAAAATCAATGCCCTCGGCTGCGAATACCTCGATGCGCCCGTGTCAGGTGGCGAAGTCGGCGCCAAAGCAGCCAGCCTCACCATCATGGTGGGTGGTTCAGACGCCACCTTCAACACGGTCAAACCCTTGTTTGAATTGATGGGCAAGAACATCACGCTGGTGGGTGGCAACGGCGATGGCCAAACCACCAAAGTGGCGAACCAGATCATCGTGGCCTTGAATATTGCCGCCGTTGGCGAAGCCTTGCTGTTTGCCAGCAAAGCGGGTGCTGACCCAGCCAAAGTGCGTGCAGCATTGATGGGGGGCTTTGCGTCCAGCCGCATTTTGGAAGTGCATGGCGAGCGCATGATCAAACGCACGTTTGACCCAGGCTTTCGCATTGCACTGCACCAAAAAGACTTGGCTTTGGCCCTCAATGGTGCCAAAGCTATTGGCGTGTCATTGCCGCAAACGGCCTCTGCGGCACAGCTCATGCAAGCGTGTGCCTCGAATGGTTGGGGCCAACTGGACCACTCGGCCTTGGTGAAGTCGCTGGAGTTGATGGCGGCACACGAAGTGGCCAGCAAGTAATACCGTACGGCCGGTTGCCGCAAACAGAGAACAACAAGGAGACAAGTCCATGCAACAGATGAAGAACATTGAACGTCGTCAATTTCTCAAGACGGCTGCGGGAAGCAGCCTAGCTGTGATGAGCGCTGCGGCAGGTGCGCAATCGTTTGGCTTCACGCCAAACCAACGCTACCCAGATCCGGCAATTCAAATCCTAGACCCGAGCTTTGCGAAATATCGCATCTACAGCAGCTCTGTTGAACAAGTTGCGACGGGATTTCGCTGGGCTGAAGGTCCGGCGTATTACGCCAAAGGCGGCTATCTGTTGTTTAGCGACATTCCCAATAACCGAATCATGAAGTTTGATGAGGCGACAGGAAAGACCACCGTTTTTCGTGAAAAAGCGAACTACGCCAATGGAAACACATTTGATCGACAAGGTCGTTTATTGACATGCGAGCACTCAATCACACGTCGCGTCACACGCACTGAGCTGAATGGAAAAATTACCGTTTTGGCTGACAGCTTTGAAGGCAAACGCTTGAACGCGCCCAACGACATTGTGGTGAAGTCGGATGACACCATCTGGTTCACGGATCCACTCTTTGGTATCAACGGCGAATGGGAGGGCTCCCGCGCGAAGTCCGAGCAAGCAAGTACCAATGTGTATCGCATTGGTACTGACGGCAAGTTGACGGCAATGATCACCGACATCGTCAACCCGAACGGGTTAGCGTTCTCTCCCGACGAGAAAAAACTCTATGTGGTCGAATGGAAAGGAACGCCCAACCGTAGCATTTGGAGCTTTGATATCAACGCTGATGGCAGCGTATCCAACAAAACAAAAGTAATTGACGCAGCTGATCAAGGGGCATTGGATGGCTTCAGAATCGACCGCGATGGCAACCTGTGGTGCGGCTGGGGTAGCAATGGCGCATTACAAGCTGAGCCTACGGACAACGGTGTGCGCAAAGTTTACGAATTGAAAGCCAAATCGCAAGATTTAGATGGTGTGATGATTTTCAACCCACAAGGCAAAGCCATTGGGTTCATCAAGCTGCCAGAGCGATGCGCCAATTTGACCTTTGGTGGCCCCAAGCGCAACCGCTTGTATATGACAAGCAGCCACTCGGTTTATGCCTTGTATGTAGAAGCACATGGCGCGGTGTAATCGTCCTTAACAAAAAAACCCCGCCAAGTGCGGGGGTTTTTGTGGGGAACGCGCTCGCTCAGTCTTCAATCTTCCAAGTGGGTAACCGCCACTCAAACTGCAACGCAGCCAAGCGCAGCAGCGTGACCGTGGCGGCGCCAATGGCAACGACCGCATTGGGGTCAAAGTCCAAGTAATGCAAGACCACCACCACCCAACCACCGGCAAACGCACACACAGCGTAGGGGTGATGGTCGTGAAAGGCCGTCGGGATTTCGTTGCACACGATGTCGCGCAACACGCCGCCAAAAGTGGCAGTGATGACCCCCATCAGCACAGCGATGAGCGCAGGCATTTGCAGACCCAACGCGATTTGCGTACCGCTGGCCGCAAACAGACCCAGCCCCAAAGCATCGGGCCATTGCATGGATTTTTCGGTGGGTTTGAAATGCTTGGCACGCATCAGCACCATGGCGGCAATGCACAGCGCCAAGACCGACCACAAATACCAAGACTGCTCAATCCAAAACAAGGGGCGACGGTCCAGCAATACATCGCGCAGCGTGCCGCCGCCAAAGGCCGCCACACTGGCCACGGCGCACACGCCCACAGCATCTAACTTTTTACGGGCCGCTTCCATCACGCCAGACAGGGCAAAGGCCACCGTGCCTGCGATCTCAATGCTCGTTTGCACCCCTGAGAGGGTTTGCGTTGTCAAGACATCCATTCTTGAAGCCCTTGTTTAACCATCTGAAAAGCTAAGTGTCGCACCTTCAAACCCTGTTTTCAGCCCCCCTTCGACTTGCTGCGAAAATAGCGCTATGACGTACAGCGTGAAAGAAATGTTCTACACCTTGCAAGGTGAAGGTGCCAATGCCGGACAACCTGCGGTGTTTTGCCGTTTTGCGGGCTGCAACCTGTGGAGCGGCCGCGAAGAGGACCGCAGCTCGGCCATTTGCCAGTTCTGCGACACCGACTTTGTGGGCACCGATGGCACACACGGCGGCAAGTTTGACAGCGCCCAAGCCTTGGCCGCAGCCATCGCCAGCTTTTGGCCCGCCACTGACACTGCGCACCGCTTTGTGGTGCTGACCGGTGGCGAGCCCTTGCTGCAAGTGGACGAGGCCTTGGTCGATGCACTGCACGCCCTGCACTTCACGATTGCGGTGGAAACCAACGGCACGGTCCTTCCGCCCAAGGGCATTGACTGGCTGTGCATGAGCCCCAAAGCTGGCAGCCAACGCCTGGTGGCTGAAGGCCAAGAACTCAAGCTAGTGTTTCCGCAACTGGGGGCTGAACCCGCGTTGTATGAGTCTTTGAATTTTGAAAATTTCTACTTGCAGCCCATGGATGGGCCAAACGCAGCAGCCAACACCGCTGCGGCCGTGGCCTATTGCCAATCGCACCCGCGCTGGCGTCTAAGCGTGCAAACCCATAAGTTGATTGGCATCCGATGAAATACGAACTTAGCCAACGCTTCTACTTTGAAGCCGCACACACCCTGCGCCGCAAAATTGATGCGGAAGGTAGCCTGCGCATCCACGGCCACACCTACCACGCTGAAGTGACCATTGCGGGCAAGCCAGACCCTGAGTCCGGCATGATGATGGACCTCGCCTTCCTTCGCAAAGAAGTGGAGAAAGTGCGCGAGAAGCTCGACCACCATTTCCTCGACGAAGTGGCAGGTCTTGGCCCCGCCACGTTAGAAAACCTGTGCGCCTTCATCTACAACGACCTCAAAGGTTCGTTGCCCAACATCCACCGCATCAAGATCGAGCGCCCCGCAAGCGGCGACACCTGCTGCTTGTTACCCAACGAGGACTGAACATGTCCATCCAAGCTGTGGTGTTTGATGCCTATGGCACGCTGTTTGATGTGTATTCCATCGGCGCGTTGGCAGAACAGTTGTATCCCGGCCAAGGCGCGGCCATCTCAGTTCTGTGGCGTGACAAGCAGATTGACTACACACGGCTCATCACGATGTCTGACCCGCACCGCGCGGAAGGCAGCCGCTATTACCAGTCGTTTTGGGATATCACGCGCAACGCCTTGCTCTACACCCTCGAGCGCTTCAAGCTCGATGCCAAGCCCGAGCACATCGAGGCCTTAATGGGCCAATACGCCAAGCTCACGCCTTTCGCAGAAAACTTAGGCGTCTTGCAAAGCTTGAAAGAACGTGGCATCACCACGGCCATTCTCTCCAACGGGAGCCCTGACATGCTCAACACCGCTGTGGCAAGCGCAGGCATGACAGACTTGATTGACTACGTCATCTCGGTTGACCCCATTCGCTTGTTCAAAACCTCACCCGAAGCCTACGGTTTGGTGCAACAAACCATCCCAGCCGAGAAGCAAGATATTTTGTTTGTGTCCAGCAATGGCTGGGATGCGCTGGGTGCCACTTGGTTTGGCTTCACCACATTGTGGGTAAACCGCCAACAGCTACCTTTTGAAGCCATCGGCCCCCACCCCAGCTACACCGGCCTTGACCTGACGCGCGTGTTGGACGTGTTCAACCACTGATGGACAGCCTGCGCATCGACAAGTGGCTGTGGGCCGCTCGCTTTTACAAGACACGCAGCCTCGCGTGTGATGAAGTGACCAAGCACCGCGTGCAAATCAACGGGCAAGATGTC
>CANCGU010000016.1 GCA_947377705.1 Comamonadaceae bacterium | reverse complement strand
TCTAATGCAGCTTCACTTAGGAGAAATTCATGACAGCAAACGTTGGCGGCATTGACCGCGTTCTGCGCATCGTCGCAGGCTTGGTACTCATCGCTTTGGCGGTGACAAGTGTGGTGGGCATGTGGGGCTACATCGTGGGTGGCATCGTGTTGGCCACGGGTGTGTTCCGCTTTTGCGGTGCGTACACCTTGTTCGGTTTGAACACCTGCCCACTCAAAGTGGTGGAAGAAGAGCCTGCTAAGTAAACGGCCCTCGCTTCACACCAGCCTCAGCGCTTTCAAACGGCTGAGGCTTTTTTACGTGCCAACCAGAGCAAACCTGCACCCGTGATCAGTACGGGCACTAACGAGCCCCAGTTGAGCCACGCCCACCCTTGTGTGGTCACTAACGCGCCTGAAGCAAACGAGGTGAAGGCCATGGTGGCAAAAACACAAAAGTTAATCGCCGCTTGTGCGCGATTTTTCTCTTGCGAGGTGTAGGCCTGCATCGACAAAGTGGTGCTGCCAGTGAACAAAAAGTTCCAACCTACGCCCAACATCAAAAGCGCAAATAAAAACTGGTGCAAGTCCACACCCGACAGCGCCACCGCAATGCAAGCGATGTTGAGTAACACACCCACACCCATGATGGGCAACACACCAAACCGCTTGATCAAGTGCCCCGTCACAAAGCCCGGCGCAAACATGCCAATCACATGCCACTGCAAGACCCAGGCCGTGTCTTCAAACGCAAAGCCGCACACTTGCATCGCCAACGGTGTAGCGGCCATCAGCAGGTTCATCACGCCATAGCCCAACGCAGCAGACAGCGCCGCCACCACAAACACGGGCTGACGCATGATTTGCCCTAAAGGGCGACCACCTGTGTCATCGGTTTTGGTAACAGGTGCGGGTGGAAACTCAATGAAGCTCATCACCGCCATAGATATCGCCGCCACCACCATCAAGGCCACATAAGCACCTGCAAACGGCATGCCAAACAAACTCTTGGTTTGAATGGCCAAGTTGGGGCCAATGATCGCGCCAATCAAACCGCCGGCCATCACCAACGACACCGCCTTTTCACGGTAGTCAGGCTTGCAGAGCTCCGCCGCTGCAAAGCGATACAGCTGACCGTTGGCGCTGTAATAGCCCGCCACCACCGTGGCCGTCACCAACAACCCAAACGATTGGGTCAAGACGGCCCACGCGCCCAAGGCGGCAGACAACAAGGCCACCAACAACCCCAGTTGAAACGAACCCTTGCGCCCAAAACGCTGCTGTGATTTGGCTACCAAGCCAGTGCTGAGTGCGCCACCCACGACATAGCCCATCACAGGTAAGGTGGCCATCCATGACTCAGGCGCCAAACTCAAACCCACCAAGCCATTGATGGCAATGAAGGTCACGTTGTTGGTCAGGAACAAACCCTGTGCAATGGACAGTAAAACGAGATGGCGGTTCATAACGGTGCCATGGTTTCCCAAGCCTTCAATGCCTCAGAGGCATACATCAGCGCAGGCCCACCGCCCATATACACGCTCACGGCCAAGGTTTCTTCCAACTCTTCGCGTGTGCAACCCACGCGATGCAAGGCTTTCACATGAAAACCGATACAGCCCGAACAGTGCTGCGTGATACCAATAGCCAAGGCCATCAGCTCTTTGTGTTTTTCGCTAACGGTGCCTGTTGCCATGGCCGCTTTGGCCAATTGCCCAAAACCTTGCATGGCCTCTGGCTGCGCTTTGCGCAGTTCAGTCATGGACTGACTGATGTTTTTGATGAGGGTGGGATGGTCAAACGTGCTCATGGTGAACTCTCTTCCTAGGGATTCAAATGGCTTTTCTAGCTGTGACAGCACGCTTTTTGCCAGCCGGCAGCATGGGCCAAGCCTGCTCTAAATGTTGTTGGGTGATACGGTCACACACCAAATCACACAGGGCGTAAATGGTTGGATCGGCAATTTGGTAATAAACACTGGTGCCCCGGCTTTCGCGTTTGACAAAGCCCTGCTGCATCAGCACAGCCAGATGACGTGAGGTATTGGCAGCGGTATAGCCGCAAGCCTCGGCCAACTCCCCGACGTTGTGCTCTGCTTCGCGCAACAGATTCAAGATACGCAAGCGCGTGGGTTCTGCCAATGCTTGAAAGTAACTGGCCACACGTTCAATGGCTTGTTCTGGAAGTTGTTTCATGGTGGGGATTATAAACGTATTTAATTTATTGACTATTTAATTGTTTAGTTAAATAATAGCGGAATTATTTATAGAATACATCCATGACTGATTCAACACTACGCGTCTCTGGCCGATTGGCTCGCTTGTTTCAAACCTCGCAAATCACACCGCTGCTGGCACTGGTGTGCTTCCTGCTCGGCGTATTTGCCGTTCTGGTAACGCCACGCGAAGAAGAACCACAAATCAACGTCACCATGGCCAACGTGCTCATTCCCTTCCCGGGCGCATCTGTCAAAGATGTGGAGCAAATGGTGTCAGGTCCTGCTGAGCAAGTGCTGTCGCAGATAGCGGGGGTCGAACATGTCATGTCGGTATCACAACCCGGTATGTCGGTGGTGACCGTGCAATACAAGGTGGGCGTACCGCGTACCGAAGCCTTGGTGCGTTTGTATGACACGGTCAACTCGCATGCCGACTGGTTGCCTAAAGGTTTGGGGGTACTACAGCCGCTCATCAAGCCCAAAGGTATTGACGATGTCCCGATCTTGTCGCTCACCTTGCACGGCAAGGATACCGATCTGAGCGCGTTTGAGTTGGAGCGCGTTGCACAAAACATCGAGATGGATTTGAAGCGCATCAAAGGCACGCGCGAAGTCACCACCGTGGGTGGCCCATCGCGCGCCATTCAAATTGAAATCGATCCTGCACGCATGCAAGCTGCTGGCATCACGGTACCCGAGCTGCGCGTGGCTTTACAAGCCGCGCACTTAGGCGCCCCGGTGGGCGACTTATTGGTCGGTCAACAAGCCGTTGCGATTGAGTCAGGTCCTTTTTTGAGCAACGCCAAAGACGTGGCCAGCTTGGTGGTGGGTGTCCGTGCAGGCACGCCTGTTCATGTGCATGACATTGCACAAGTCCGCGATGGGGGTGCGCAAGCCAATACCGCCGTGTGGCACGGCATGGCAGGTGCAACGCCCACAGAACGCAACGCTGTGACCATCGCCGTCACCAAAAAGCCGGGTGAAAACGCCATCGAAGTTGCCAATGCGGTGTTGGCACAAGTGGCCTCGCTCAAGCAAAGCAAGATTCCCGCAAACGTAGAAGTCACCACCACACGTAACTACGGTGAAACGGCCAACGACAAAGCACAAAAGCTGATTCAGAAACTGCTGTTTGCCACTGCCTCGGTGGTGGCCTTGGTGTTCATCGCTTTGGGGCGTCGCGAAGCGGCTATTGTGGGCACAGCTGTGATTTTAACTTTGACGGTCACCTTGTTTGCCTCTTGGGCATGGGGCTTTACGCTCAACCGCGTGTCGCTGTTTGCCTTGATCTTCTCCATCGGTATCTTGGTCGATGACGCCATCGTGGTGGTGGAAAACATCCATCGTCACCAAAGTTTGTTCCCTAACAAAACCCTCACGCAAATCATTCCTGGCGCCGTTGACGAGGTAGGCGCACCCACCATTCTTGCCACACTCACCGTCATTGCGGCATTACTGCCCATGGCATTTGTGACAGGCCTGATGGGGCCTTACATGAGCCCCATCCCAATCAATGCCAGCATGGGTATGTTGTTGTCGTTGGCGGTGGCCTTTGTGGTCACGCCTTGGCTGGCCCGTATTTGGATGAAATCCACACACGGTCAAGGCCACGAAAAAACCAGTGGCTTCAAACAATGGTTGAACCGTTTTTTCAATGGTGTCTTCACACCATTCCTGAATGAACACAGCGGTCGACGCAACCGCTGGGGCTTGGGCGCTACTGTGCTGGGGGCCATCATGGTGTCCGTCGCATTGCCCGTGGCTGGACTCGTCGCTTTGAAGATGCTGCCGTTTGACAACAAGTCTGAATTTCAAGTGGTGGTCGACATGCCTGCGGGCACCCGCGTGGAAGAAACTGAAAAAGTCCTTCGCGCCTTAGGGGCTCACTTGGCCACCGTGCCAGAGGTGACCCATTACCAAGCCTATGCGGGCTTGAGCGCCCCCATCAACTTCAACGGTTTGGTGCGGCAATACTATTTGCGCAGCGGGGGCAACGTGGGCGATATCCAAGTCAACCTGCAAGACAAACATTTGCGCAAAGCGCAAAGCCACATCATCGCCATGCGCGAGCGCCCTGCGTTGCAAGCCATCGGCAAACAGTTCAAAGCGAATGTAAAGGTGATTGAAGTGCCGCCCGGCCCACCCGTGTTAGCCCCCATCGTGGCTGAGGTCTATGGCCCCACAGACGAAGGACGTAACCAAGTGGCCAAATCGGTGCGCGCCTTGTTCAGCCAACAAAACGGCGTGGTCGATGTGGATGACAGCACCATCAGCGCGGCCCCGCGCCAAGTGCTGCTGATCAACCGCCAAAAAGCGGCACAAATGGGGGTCTCGCAACAGGCCATCGTCAGCACCTTGCATGCCGCGCTGGCCGGTGAGTCGACCGTCTACGCGCATGACCAAAACAAATACGCAGGCGCCATCGTGATGCGCTTGGCCAAGAGCGAGCAAGGCTCGTTGGACAAACTGCTCAACCTAGGTGTGCGCAACTCACAACGCGAAATCGTGCCCATTCGCCAGTTAGTGACCCTCAGCGACACACAACGCGAACAACCGATTTATCACAAAGATTTGTTGCCTGTGACCTACGTGGTGGGCGACATGGCTGGCAAAGTCGACAGCCCCTTGTATGGCATGTTCGGCATGCGCAGTGGCTTGAGCGAAATACAAGCCCCCAATGGCAAACCTGTCGATGAATACTTCATTCAACAACCCACCGACCCTTACCAACACTATGCTGTGAAATGGGATGGCGAATGGCAAATGACTTACGAGACCTTCCGCGACATGGGCGCTGCCTATGCCGTGGGTTTGGTGCTGATTTACTTGCTGGTGGTAGCGCAGTTTGGTTCGTATCTGGTGCCACTCATCATCATGGCGCCAATTCCGCTCACCATCATTGGCGTGATGCCAGGTCATGCCCTGCTGGGTGCGCCTTACACCGCCACGTCGATGATTGGCATGATTGCTTTGGCCGGGATCATCGTGCGCAATTCCATCTTGCTGGTGGACTTCATCCGCTTACAGGTCTCCCAAGGTGTGGCCTTGAAAGATGCTGTGGTGGCGTCAGCCATCACCCGCGCACAACCGATTGTGCTGACTGGCTTGGCCGCCATGATGGGGGCGTTCTTTATTTTGGATGACCCCATCTTCAATGGCCTGGCCATCTCGCTGATCTTCGGTATTTTTGTCTCAACCGCGCTCACCTTGTTGGTGATTCCGCTGCTCTATTTCATGGCTTTCAAGAACAAGCCCGTCTCACTCATTTCTGGAGAAAACGCATGAAACGCTGGCCCCTCGTGACTGCCTTAGCCCTCGCGGGCGTCACCTCAACAGTCCACGCCGCTGACTTGATGAGCACCTGGCAAGCCGCCTTGGCGCGTGACCCCGAAATTGCTGCCGCACGCGCCTTGCACGAACAAGCCGCCTTCCGTCAAGAACAAGCCAAGGCCTTGTGGGCGCCCACCGTGTCAGCAGGTGGTGCGCTTGGCATTGGCGGTGCAGACAGTCGCACCCAGGGCGCAGAAGCCATGGGACAAAGCGATGTAACCTTCAAAACCAACGTGAATGCTGGCGCGCTTGCACGAGCCAGCATTGGCGCACAAAAAGCGTGGATCAGCCCTGAGCGCGAAGCACAAAGCAAACAGCTCGAACTGTCCGCTCAAATCGCCCAATTGCAATGGCAGCAGGCCCAACAAGCCCTCATCATGCGCACCGCGCACCGCTACCTTGATGTGGTCGGTGCTGAGCTGACGTTGACGGTGCTACAACGCCAACAAAAAGCGATGCAGCAGGCCGCCGCAGAAATTAGCAAACGCCAATCCATCGGCGATGCCAGCGTGATGGACGTGCAAGAAGCCAGCGCACGCGTCTCTGAAATTCGCGCCCATGTACTCACGCACGAAAACAACCTGGCCACCAAGAAAGTGGCTTACCGTCAATTGGTAGGTCAAGAACCCAATCAGCTGATGTCCATCGCCAACGTTGACCTCAGCCCCATCAACTTGGCCGATGCCAACACATGGGTACAACGTGCCATGCATCAGTCACCCAGCCTGCAAATGATGGGTTTGCAACAGGCGATTCAAGGTCAAGAAGCCAAGCGCATCAAAGCCGGTCATGCCATGACCGTCAATTGGGTGGCACAGGCACATATGGACCGTTTGTCTGGTCAAGGAATGTACGGCAGTGCGAGCAACCAAACGGCGCAATACATGGTGGGCCTGCAATTGAACGCACCCTTGAGCACGGGTGGTCTGGTAGAAGCACGCGAACGCGAAGCCTTGAAGCAAATTGAAAAATTGCGCTACGACCAAGAAGCGGCAGAGCAACAAGTCGAGCAACAGGTACGCGATGCTTGGCAAAGCCTCAGCACCGCACAAGCCCGTTTGCAAGCTTTGAGCCAATCTGAAAAAGCCAGCAAAGCACGATTAGCAGCCACACGCCAAGCCCATCGCACGGGCGCACGCACCACCAACGAATGGTTGGGGGCAGAGCACGACGCCGCACAAGCCGAGTTAGCACTGCTGCAACTCCGTATTCAAACAGTCATCGACCAATTGCGCTTGTATGCCGCCAGCGGGACGCTAGACGAGCCACAACTACAAGCTGTGAATGCCTTGTTGAAGTAGCCCCACATTCAAATTTCATTTTTTAAAAAGGAGTCTCTATGACCATCGAACGTTACATCCGCATCTTTGCGGGACTATTCATCATGATCTCTTTGGCACTCGGTGTTGAAGGAAGCCCCATGTTCATCTCACGATGGGCGCTCGCCTTCACTGCGTTTGTGGGTCTGAACTTGTTTCAGTTTGGATTCACCAACGTCTGTCCTATGGGCAGTCTTTTGCGCAAGCTAGGGGTTCCTGAGCGCGCCGAGTGAGCCGATCAAAACACACGATGCCTGAAAGCATCGCCAACACAAACACGACAGCTTTGACTTCTCCGGAGGCCATGGACACCAGTGCTGGGCCAGGACAAAAACCAGCCAAACCCCAGCCTATGCCAAAAATGAGGCTTCCAAAAATCAAACCCTGATCGACGTGACGCAACTCTGGCCAATGAAATACTTGGCCAGACAAGCTCTTGTTTTTTCTTTTGGCAATTGCAAATCCCAACATCGCCATCAACACACCGCCGCCCATGACGAAGGCCAAGGACGGGTCCCACGGACCGACAAGATCTAAAAAGGCTTGCACTTTCGACGGGTCTGTCATGCCAGACAGCAAAAGACCCAAACCAAAAATTAAACCCGCAAAAAATTCAATCAAACGTTGCAAGATGCTTCTCCCTCAGATGACGTGACGGATCACAAACACGGTCAAAAAACCAGTGGCCATGAACGACAGGGTTGCAATCAAAGACCGCAGCGACAACCGACTCAACCCACAAATTCCGTGACCGCTGGTGCAGCCGGCTCCCCAACGCGTGCCGACCCCGACCAGCAGGCCCGCCACAATCAACACCGGCCAGGTTGCATCGATTTGTGGGGGATGTAGCGCATCGCCTGGCAACAACCACTGCCCCACCAGCGGGGACACCACCAAGCCCAGCACAAATGTGAATCGCCATGCGGCATCACCCAACTTAGGGGGCAAAAGACCCTCCAAAATGCCAGTGATTCCCAAAATGCGTCCACTGTAAATAAACAGCAGCGAAGCGGCTATCCCAAGTAGTAAGCCACCTGCCAGCGATGTCAACGGTGTGAAATTAAGCCAATCAATTGTCATGATTCATCTCTCAAGAAGCACCTATTATTGTTTAGCCCTAGACTCTTGCATTTCGTCTCACCCACTAAAGGCTGCGCCATGAACCTCAACCACATCGAAGACACACACGCCCTGCTCAACAGCACTGAGGCCTCACACACGCCTACGCGTCGTTTGGCTTTGCAAACAGCACTGGGCGTAGGCTATGCCGCAGCAGCCATGCCATTGATGGCACAAACGGCGGTTCAAACATCCGCCGAAGGTTTGACCACCGGTCGGGTCGAAATCGATGTCAATGGCTTCAAAGTTCCCGCCTACCGCTCGGCCCCTGCGGGTCAGACCAATTTACCAGTGGTGTTGGTGATTTCTGAAATTTTTGGCGTGCATGAATACATTGCCGATGTGACACGACGCCTCGCCAAAGAAGGCTATCTGGCCATTGCCCCCGAACTGTTTGTGCGTCAAGGTGACCCCGCACAATTCAAAGACATTGCCAAGCTGCAAGCTGAGTTGATTTCCAAAGTGCCTGATGCGCAAGTGATGGCTGACCTAGATGCCACTGTGCAATGGGCCACTCAAAACGGCGGCCATACCAATAAATTAGCGATCACAGGGTTTTGCTGGGGTGGTCGCATCACCTGGCTCTATGCCGAGCACAACCCCAAGGTCAAAGCCGGCGTAGCTTGGTACGGTCGCATGGAGGGTCAAACCAATGCCAACAACCCCAAGCATCCCATCGATTTGGTCGATGCTTTGAAATCCCCCGTCTTAGGCTTGTACGGCGCTGCCGACACAGGCATTCCTGTGACATCGATCAACCACATGAAAGAAGCCCTGGCGCAAGCTGCCGCCAGAGGCAACAAAGCGGCCAAGGCCTCAGAGTTTGTGTTGTACCCAGAAGCACCGCACGCGTTTCACGCCGACTACCGCGCGAGCTACCGCGCGGCCCCTGCGACTGACGGCTGGAGCCGCGCTGTTGCTTGGCTCAAGCAGTACGTTTAAGTCAAGCGCTCAGACGCGCTTTAAGCGACGAACACCCGCGCTTTGCGCGGTGTGAGCAGCAAAGTCTCACCCTCTGTAAATCCCTGCTCGTAAAACTGCGATGCAGGGATTTGCGCTTCAATGATCTGCTGATTCGACGGGCTGTCACCTTCAGCCGCAACCAACTCCAAGCGTGCAATCGGTCCCACCACAATGGCACGGGTGAGTTGCGCCACGATGCCTTCGTCACCGGATGTGTAACGACGTACATCCAAATCGTGCGGACGCACATAGGCAAACGCTTTGGCGTCTTGTGCGGCATGGTGCTCAGGGCTGGCTACGCGGACGGTTTGGTCTTCCACACCGATGTGCATTTCGCCTTCGTGAGCGCGGCCATGGAACAAGTTCACATCGCCTAAGAAGCCGTACACAAATGGGCTGGCGGGGTGTTCCCAAACCTCTTGCGGGCTACCCACTTGCTCGACATTACCTTTGTTCATCACCACCACGCGGTCGGCCACTTCAAGGGCTTCTTCTTGATCGTGCGTCACAAAGATGGTGGTCACATTCAAATCGTCGTGCAAGCGACGCAACCAACGGCGCAGCTCTTTACGCACCTTGGCGTCCAAGGCACCAAAGGGTTCATCCAACAACAACACTTTAGGCTCCACCGCCAAGGCGCGGGCCAAGGCAATGCGTTGACGTTGACCACCAGAGAGTTGCGAGGGGTAACGGTCAGCCAACCAATCGAGTTGCACCAAGCTGAGTAAGTCGTGCACTTTTCGATTGATTTGTTCTTCGCTGGGGCGTTCGCTGCGAGGTTTGACGCGCAAGCCGAAGGCCACGTTTTCAAACACGGTCATGTGGCGGAACAAGGCGTAGTGTTGAAACACAAAACCCACTTGGCGCTCGCGCACATGCACATGGGTGGTGTCTTCACCACTGAACAAAATGGTGCCCGCATCTGCGGTTTCCAAACCCGCAATGATACGCAGCAAGGTGGTTTTGCCGCAGCCGGATGGACCTAACAAGGCGATCAACTCGCCGGAGTGAATGTCCAAGCTCACATCGCCCAGCGCTTGGAAGTCGCCAAACTGTTTGTGGATGTTTCTGATTTCGATGCTCATGATTCGGTACTCTTATTGATTTATACGTGTGGAGTCTCGGGCGGCAAATCAGCCGTAGCTTTAAGCTCGCGGGCATGACGCCACTCCACCGTGGACTTGATGGCCAAGGTCACCAAGGCCAACAAAGCCAAGAGTGAGGCCACGGCAAACGCCGCTACCGATTGGTATTCGTTGTACAAAATTTCCACATGCAAAGGCATGGTGTTGGTTTGACCACGGATGTGACCCGACACCACCGACACCGCACCAAACTCACCCATGGCGCGGGCGTTACACAAAATGACGCCGTAGATCAGGCCCCACTTGATATTGGGCAATGTGACATACCAAAAGGTTTGCCAACCTGTAGCACCCAACACAATGGCAGCTTGCTCTTCGTCATTGCCCTGCGCTTGCATGAGCGGAATCAACTCACGCGCAATGAAAGGAAACGTGACAAACACCGTGGCCAACACAATGCCGGGCACGGCAAAAATGATTTTGATGTCGTGCTCTTGCAGCCAAGGGCCAAACCAGCCCTGCGCGCCAAACATCAAAACGTAAATCAAACCGGCCACCACGGGGGACACCGAAAACGGCAAATCAACCAGCGTGGTTAAAAAGGCTTTGCCTGTAAATTCATACTTGGCAATGGCCCACGCAGCCGCCACACCAAACACTAAATTCAAAGGCACCGCAATGAGCGCAGTGATGAAGGTCAAATAAATAGCTGACCAAGCGTCTGGCTCTTGCAAAGCCACCCAATACGCGTCAAAACCTTTGCGCAAGGCTTCGGTGAATACCGCCGCCAACGGCAAGACCAAGAAGAAAAACATAAACGTCAGCGCCAAGCCAATCAGGCTGTAGCGCACCCATGCGGGTTCAGTCGTCCCTGCTTGTGCACGACGTGATGAAGGATTCATAGTCGTTGTCATGCTGGGGCTCCTGTATGGCGACGTTGCCAAGCTTGCAGGGCATTGATCACCAACAACAAGATGAACGAGATGACCAACATCACCACCGCCACTGCGGTTGCGCCAGCGTAGTCGTATTGCTCCAACTTACCAATGATGATGAGTGGCGTGATTTCAGACACCATGGGCATGTTGCCCGCAATGAAAATGACGGAGCCATATTCACCAATCGCACGCGCAAACGCCATGGCAAAACCAGTCAGCAACGCGGGTGCGATGCTCGGAAAAATCACCCGTGTAAAAGTTTGCCAGCGCGTAGCGCCCAAGCAAGTGGCCGCTTCTTCGAGTTCTTTCTCTGCGTCTTCCAACACCGGCTGCACGGTGCGCACCACAAAGGGCAAACCAATGAAGATGAGTGCAATCACCACACCATTCGGGTTGAACGCCAATTGAATGCCCATAGGCTCAAGGTATTGGCCTACCCAGCCGTTGCCTGCCAACAAAGCCGTGAGCGAAATACCGGCCACGGCGGTAGGCAATGCAAAAGGAAGGTCGACCAACGCGTCAATCACCTTCTTACCGAAAAAGTTGTAGCGCACCAGCACCCAGGCCACGAGCAAGCCAAACACCACGTTCACCAAGGCCGCAATCAGCGACGCACCAAACGTGAGTTTGTACGATGCCATCACGCGCGGCCCAGTGACGGCAGTCCAAAACTGGTCCCATGTCAGGGTGAAGGTTTTGAACACCAGAGCTGAGAGCGGAATCAACACAATCAAGCTCAGGTAAGTGAGCGTAAAACCTAGCGTGATGTTGAAACCAGGAAGAACACGCGCCGCCTTGTGGCTGCGCGTCAGAGAAAACAATGCCATGAAAAATTACTTCACCGTGTAAATCTTGTCGAACTGGCCACCGTCATTGAAGTGGACTTTTTGTGCCTCACTGAGCGAACCGAAGTACTCGCTCACGGGAACCAGCTGAACGGGCTTGAAAGTAGCAGCGTATTTCTTCAGTAGCGCGGGCGAACGTGGGCGCAAGGCATGTTTGGCCGCAATTTCTTGCGCCTCGTCCGAGTACAAGTAATTCAAATAAGCCTTGGCCAATTCGCCAGTGCCCTTTTTGTTCACAGTGCGTTCCACCACAGCCACGGGGTTCTCAGCAATGATGCTGACCGATGGGTGCACCGCATCCACCTTGCCTTCGCCAAACTCGCGGTCCACGGAAACCACTTCAGATTCAAACGTCACCAGCACATCGCCGATGTTGCGTTGCAAGAAGATGGTGGTGGCGTCACGTCCACCTTTGGCGAGCACAGGCACATTCTTGAACAGCTTGCCCACGAACTCGGCAGCACTTGCGTCATTCATGCCTTTTTTGCGGGCATAAGCCCAAGCTGCCAAATACGCCATACGACCATTGCCACCCGTTTTGGGGTTGACGATGATGACTTGCACGCCAGGTTTGATGAGGTCATCCCAGTCTTTGATGCCCTTGGGATTGCCATTGCGGGTGAGGAATAACATGGTTGAAGTTGTGGGCGATGCGTTGTTAGGAAATTTCTTCGCCCAATCCTTGGCGACTACACCGGTGCTGGCCAAAAACTCAATGTCGGTGGTGGTATTCATGGTCACCACATCGGCTTCTAATCCGTCGTTCACCGCACGCGCTTGTGCGCTTGAGCTACCATGCGCTTGGTCAATCTTGATGTCTTTGCCCGTGGTCTTTTTGTAATGGGCGACAAAGGCTGCGTTGTAGTCTTTGTAAAACTCGCGAGCCACGTCGTACGACACGTTGAGCAAAGTTTGCGCAGAAACCAAAGTGCTGAGGGTCAACAACGCAGCGGCTAAGGTGAAGTGTAGAAATTTTTTCATACCGTTTGAAGCTCCAAAGAATGAGTAGAAGTTGCAGGTGTCGAAGACTTAAACACCAAAGGTGTTTCAACCAAAGACTGCAACAGTGCCAGACCCAAGGGCCAGGCACCAAAACCAGAATCGATGTTGATGTGAGCTGCGTTTTGCAAGCGCACAAACTCGCTGCCCCACGACCTTGCATAGGCCCCTGCGGTGCGCACTGGGCAATACGGGTCGTTGCTGCTGGCCACCACCACACTGCGGTAGGGGAGCGTATGGTACGGCACAGGCGCAAAGTCCACCAAAGGCGCACGGCGATCAGGGTCAGCGGGCGCCACGAGCAACGCGCCCCGAATACGGGCCACCGCTTCGGGCGGCAAATGGGTGGAGGCAATGCAGCCAAGGCTGTGCGCCACCAAAACCACAGGCCCATCTTGCGCCAGAATAGTTTCGGCAATTCGGCTTACCCAGGCGCTACGCGTGGGGGAAATCCAATTGTCTTGCTGCACGCGCACCGCACCTACGATGGACTCGGCCCACAGGCTTTGCCAGTGGCCGGGGCCGGAATCGCGCCAACCCGGAACGATGAGGATGGTGGGTGCTTGAGACATGGCCGCGATTGTGGGTGGCATTGCAGCAAACTCAAACAACTGTTTATTTGTTAGTTAATAACGCATCTATCTAAAGAAAAAGCCCGCTTGTTTGCGGGCTTTCAAGGGGGTGAGCGGAATGCACTTACAAAATTTGTGCAGCCTCAGAAAATGCCAAGCGTGGACGGTGCGGGCTTCGCGAAACAGTTGGTTCAGCGCGGCGTCGTGGAGGACGTTGAATGACATGAAAGGTTCTTAAGAAAAAAGAGAAGATCGCAAACGTTGATCGAGTTGAAGGATATCAGGCGCATCGATCGACCGGATGCCCTCAGACAAGATATGGTCGATCAACTGCGATGCGGTAGCTGCATGCGGCAGCACCGCACCCCAAAAGTACACCTGTTGCACGTCTGAAATTAGCAGAGTTGGAAAGTTTTCAACATCGATGTTGTCCAACACCTCCGCCTGATCTTCGATATCCACCCAAACAAAATCAGCATGCGACGCATGGTGCACCTTGAGTGCGTCAACCACCTGTGCGTAGTCATCACAGGTTCGGCACCATGCGGCACAAAAGCAAGCGACCAATAAACGAGGGGGTGTATGGGGAATTGCAATAAGAAGCTTAGCGTTTGGCGTTCCCCAATTCTCTCACCACACCCCATAGCAATTACTTCTTCAAATAGATTTGGTCGAAGCTTGCGCCATCGGCGAAGTGGTCTTTGTCGGCCTTGGCCCAGCCACCAAACGCTTGATCAATCGTGAACAAGGGCAACTTGGGCAATTGTTTCACATATTTGGCTTGCGCTTTGACTGAGATGGGGCGGTAGAAGTTTTTCCCCGCAATGTCTTGACCTTCATCGGTGTAGAGGTAATTCAGATAAGCCTCGGCCACTTTGCGTGTGCCTTTGCGTTCCACGTTTTTATCCACGACCGCTACGGGCGGCTCAGCCAAGATGCTGATGGAGGGATACACGATGTCGACCTTGCCGCCAAACTCTTTCTCCAACAAATGCGCTTCGTTTTCCCAAGAGATGAACACATCGCCTTGGTTGCGTTGTGCAAACGTGACCGATGAGCCGCGTGCGCCTGTGTCGAGCACGGACACGTTTTTGTAAAGAGCCGCCACAAACTCTTTGGCCTTCGCTTCACCGCCATATTTGCGTTTAGCAAACTCCCAAGCGGCCAAGTAGTTCCAGCGCGCGCCGCCCGATGTTTTAGGATTGGGGGTGATGACGCTGATGCCGGGCTTGACCAAGTCGTCCCAGTCTTTGATGCCCTTGGGATTGCCTTGGCGCACCACCAAGACGATGGTCGAGGTGTAAGGCGCAGAGTTGTGGGGCAAACGCTTTTGCCAGTCTTGGGGGATCAGCGCTGCATTTTTGTAGAGGGCATCCACATCACCCGCCAAAGCGAGGGTGACCACATCCGCATCAATGCCATCGATGACCGAACGCGCTTGCTTGCCCGACCCGCCGTGGGATTGCTTGATGGTCACGTCTTGGCCGGCTTGTGCTTTCCAGTGTTTCGCAAAGGCGGTGTTGAACTCGGCGTACAACTCACGGGTTGGGTCATACGACACATTGAGCAAGGTGACGGGTGAGGTTTGTGCAGCAGCCAAGCCGCTCACAGCCACCAAGGCTGTGGCCACCAGAGTTTTGAGGAAGTGTTTGCGTTGAATCATGTCGGTTCCCTTTTTGAATCCATCTCAATTTGCTATGGATGGATTCTTAGCGCAGCAGCGCGAAAAGGGAACGACAGAGTTTTTGGTTGTTAATTACCTAAACATCTAAGGCAAATTAAATCGAGCCGACGGTAGCTTCGTCACTGCGGCTGTCGCCCCGGTTGTCTTTCCACTGAATGGTCACTTTGTCGCCCGCTTTGGTGCCTTTCAACGTGAACTGCCAAAACGGGTTCTTAGACACCGCCGTGCCCCACTCCGCCGTGAGGACGGACTTGCCATTGAGCAAAACCGTGACGTCTTGGATGTGCCAAGCAGGAATGACTTTGCCATTGCCGTCTTTGCGTTGGCCAGATTCCATTTCATGGTTCATCAACACACGCACAGTGGCGTTGTAGCCAGCAGGAACGATGCGGATACGAGATGCTTCAGACATGGTGTGTGTTCCTCTCGTTATTCGCCACAGCCACCAATGGTGACCTTGATGTCGCGCTTGGCGAAATAAGCTTTACCGTCTTGCGTCAAAGCCACGGCATACACATCTGACGATTGGTTCATCTTGATACGCAACGAAAACTGGCTGTCCACTGCTGGGTTGATTTGAAAGCTAGCCACCAAAGCCGATGGGTTTTTTTCAACCAACAGCAACATGCGCTTCACGTTAGGTAGCGTGGTACCAAAAGCCAGCATCACGCTCGCACCGCTGTCTGCAACCTCAGGCCCCGTGATGGTCACATCAGAACTGGCCACAGGGGCAGATGCGCCCAAAGCTTTCAGCACAGCCGCCACTGACTTGGCTTCAAAAGCGGCTTTGTCATAAGCGATGGCTTTGAACGGCAAGAAGCCGGCCGTACCTAGCAGACTTGCCACGGCCCAGCTGTGTTGGAGGGTTTGACGTCGATTCAACATGCGATTTCTCTCGGTAAAAACGCATTTTGCCTGAGCAAATCCGCTTAGACTGTTGCCTTCATTTTTGTCATTTCTTAGACGAGCTGGAGTTCCCCCATGACACAACGCTTCTCTGTGCGACACCGCTGGGCCATCGCTGCCGCGGTGTTTGCGTGCTTCTTCTCTAGCGCACATGCGCAGCAATCTGCCGAGGCGTTGTACCAACGCGCCACAGCGGCCACTTGTGCCAACTGCCACGGCACAGATGGCCGCACCACAGAAGGCTCGGCCATTCCTGCATTGGCTGGCATGCCAAAAGACTACATGGTGTTACAGATGAAAGCTTTCAAAGAAGGCACACGCCCAGCCACGGTGATGCATCAAATCACCAAAGGTCTGACCGATGCACAAGTCAACAGCATCGCCACGTATTACGCCAGCCTCAAACGCTAAAGGGACACATCATGAAACGCCGTAGTTTTGTACAAGCCTCATTGACAGTTGGTTCGTTGGGGGCTTTGGTGGGTTGCGCATCCACAGGTCGTATTCCAGAGAAAGCACGCGTGGTCGTGGTGGGTGGTGGTTATGGTGGCGCAACCGCCGCCAAATACATTCGCATGCTGTCGAGCTACAACATCGATGTCACACTGATTGAGCCCAATTCAGCCTTTGTGTCATGCCCCATTTCTAACTTGGTGATTGGCGGCAGCAAGACCATGGCCGACATCACCACGCCTTACGACAAGCTCTCGGGTAACCACGGCGTCAACGTGGTACGCGACTATGTGGCCAGCATGGATGCGGCCAAGAAAACCGTCACCTTGGCCAGCGGCCCCAGCATTCGCTATGACAAGCTGGTGCTCTCACCCGGCATTGACTTGGTGTTGAGCAGCATTGAAGGCTTGCAAGCGGCCCACGCCGCAGGCCAAATCTTGCATGCATGGAAAGCAGGCCCAGAGACTTTGGCTTTGCGCAAACAGCTCGAAGCGATGGACGACGGCGGTGTGTTTGCCATCACCATTCCCGAAGCACCTTACCGCTGCCCACCCGGCCCCTACGAGCGTGCCAGCCAAGTGGCGCATTACTTCAAGCAACACAAGCCCAAATCCAAAGTGCTGATCTTGGATGCCAACCAAGACGTGACTTCCAAAGGCCCGTTGTTCAAGAAGTTCTGGGCTGACAACTACAAAGGCATCTTGGAATACCGCAGCCAGCACAAAACAATGGCCGTCGACGCCAAAACCAAAACGCTTAAATTTGAGGTGCAAGGCGACGTTAAAGCGGACGTGCTCAACGTATTACCCACCATGCGCGCAGGCACGATTGCTGTGCAAAGTGGTTTGGCCAACGCCAATGCGCGCTGGTGCGGTGTGAACTACCAAACCTTTGAATCAACACTGGCCAAAGATGTGCACGTCATCGGTGACTCCATCTTGTTGGCATCTGGCATGCCCAAGTCGGGCCACATGGCCAACTCGCAAGGCAAGGTCACGGCTGCGGCCATCGTGGCGCAGCTGTCAGACCTACCTGTCAATCCAGACCCTTTGCTTACCAACACTTGCTACAGCTTTGTGAACGACAAACTGGTGGTGCATGTGGCTTCGGTTCACCAATACGACGCGAAAGACAAGACCTATAAAACGGTGGCAGGTTCAGGGGGGGTGTCGGCTGCGCCGAATGAACTGGAAGGTGTGTATGCGCTGAACTGGGCACAAAACATTTGGGCCGATACCCTGCGCTAAATCAGCTGTGCCACGGTCGCTTGTAGGTCTTTCGCCCACTCGCGACGTTGACGACCTTGTGCCCTTTGTATGTCACCGTAGCGCACATGTGCTAGCAGTGGCGGTGCGCAAAGCGTGCGCCACAAAGAGCTGATCAAGGTGTCATGGTCGTGATAGCAAGGCGCCAAGCTGCGCTCTTGGGTCTGCGCATCCATGAATTGCAATGCCACAGGCTGAATGGGCGCCTGCGCAGAAATGGCCGCTTGTAACAAATTGGCATGAAACGGCAACACCGTGATGCCGTCCCCCGTGACACCTTCTGGGAACACAGCCAGCACTTGACCATCACACAAGGCATTCGCCATTTGGTGCACCACACGCATGGCGTCGTTGCGCGAGCCACGTTCGATGTACAGCGAGCCACCGCCCGTGGTGAGCACGCCCACCAATGGCCAGCTGCGAATTTCAGACTTGGCCACAAAGCGGCAGTGGCAAGCCGCGTGCATCACCAAAATGTCGAGCCACGAAATATGGTTGGCGGCCATCAACACAGGACCTTGCGCGGGGTGGCCTTTGACGCGAACCTCGATACCAATGATGGCCAACATGCCACGCGCCCACACCTCGACCGCGCGGGCTTGTTGCTCGTCGCTGAGTTTGGGGAACCTCGTGCGCACCATCCAATAGCCACGCAAGACCTGCGCGATGACGCGCAAAAACTTGACGATCGCTTTCAAGCTGCGCATCAAACCACTTGGTAGGCCACGCGGCCCGCCACCAAGGTGGCTTTGACACGGCCAGGCAACGACATGCCCGTCATGTCAAACGCAAACGGCGTGTGCTTGCCTTGGCTGTGCAGTGCATCGGGTGTGACGTGCCATTCAACCGCTGGGTCGAACACCACGAGATCGGCCACGCCGCCCACATGCAGTTGGCCCAAGCTGGTGCTTTGACCTTCGACCTTGCCCAGTACTTTGGCGGGTTGCGTTGTCAGCACATCCAAGGCACGCAGCACGCTGACCTTGCTGTCGTGTGCCCACTTGAGGGAAAGGCTGAGCAACAGCTCCAAGCCTGTCGCCCCCGATTCAGCTTCGGCAAAAGGCAAAGCTTTGCCATCGTTGTCGATGGGCGTGTGGTCGGAGACCAAAGCGTCGAGGGTGCCATCGGCCAATGCCGCCTGCAGCGCCTCGCGGTCACGCTGTTGGCGCAACACGGGGGTGACGCGAGCACGGCTGTCGAAGTAACCAATGTCATGGTCACTCAGGTGAAGCGAGTTGATGCTCACATCAGCTGTCACCGCTAAGCCTTCTTTCTTGGCAGCACGCACCAGCTCAACACCTTCAGCGCTAGAGATGCGACACAGGTGCACGCGGGCGCGGGTAGCGCGCATGAGCGCGAAGATGGTGTGCAGGGCGATGGTCTCTGCGGCCACGGGCACACCACTCAAACCCAAACGGGTGGCGAGTGGGCCGCTAGCGGCCACGCCTTTGCCCAAATGCATGTCTTGCGGGCGCAGCCACACGGTGTAGCCAAAGGTCGCGGCGTATTGCAAAGCGCGTTGCAACACCTGCGTGTTTTCCAACGGCACTTCGGCTTGGCTAAAGCCCACGCAGCCTGCGTCAGTGAGGTCTGACATTTCGGTCAGCACTTCGCCCTTTAAACCACGGGTGAGTGCACCCAGCGGGAACACGCGGGCGCGGTGCAGTTTTTCGGCGCGGAACTTGAGCATTTCAATCAAGCCCGGCTCGTCCAACACAGGGTCTGTGTCGGGTGGGCAGACCAAGCTGGTCACACCGCCAGCCACCGCAGCCAGCAGCTCTGAGGCCAACATGCCTTCATGCTCGTAACCAGGCTCGCGCAAGCGCACTTGCAAGTCCACCAAGCCGGGGGCGACGATGCAGCCTTTGGCGTCTATCGTTTGTTCAGCTTTGAAGTTGGTAGGCAACTTCTCGCCTGCCTTGGCGATGGCTACGATATGGCCATCAGCAACCGCCACATCAGCGATGTGGTCAAAGCCAGAGGCTGGGTCGATGACGCGACCGTTTTGAATCAGGATGTTCATGCTTCATTCCCCGCCACGATCGACATCACGGCCATACGCACTGCAATACCAAACGTCACCTGCGACAAGATGACACTTTGCGGCCCATCGACCACGGCAGAGTCAATCTCCACCCCTCGGTTGATGGGGCCAGGGTGCATCACGATGGCGTCGGGCTTGGCCAGTTGCAACTTCTCTTGCGTAAGGCCAAACGATTTGAAATATTCTTGGCTCGATGGCAGCAATGCACCACTCATGCGTTCGTTTTGCAAGCGAAGCATGATGACCACGTCGCAGCCCTTGATGCCTTCTTCGAGGTTGTTGAACACTTTCACGCCCATTGCGACCAAGTCGCTGGGCACCAAGGTTTTGGGGCCCACCACGCGCACTTCGGCACAGCCGAGTGTGGTGAGCGCGTGAATGTCCGAGCGCGCCACACGCGAATGCAGCACGTCGCCCACGATAGCCACGGTGAGATTGGTGAAATCTTTTTTGTAGTGACGGATGGTGTACATGTCCAACAAACCCTGCGTCGGGTGTGCGTGACGGCCATCACCGGCGTTCACCACATGCACATGCGGGGCAACGTGCTCAGCGATGAGGTAAGGCGCACCCGACTCGCTGTGGCGCACCACAAAAATGTCGGCTGCCATCGCGCTCAAGTTGGCGATGGTGTCGAGCAGTGACTCGCCCTTGGCTGCGGATGAACGCGCAATATCGAGGTTAAACACGTCTGCCGACAAACGCGTGGCCGCAATTTCAAACGTGGTGCGTGTGCGTGTGCTGTTTTCAAAGAACAGGTTGAACACGCTCTTGCCGCGCAAGAGCGGCACCTTTTTCACTTCGCGGTCGTTGACCGAGACGAAGTTAGCAGCGGTGTCCAAGATGTGGGTGAGGATGTCGCGCGACAAACCTTCGGTGGAGAGCAGGTGAATCAGCTCGCCGTTTTTGTTGAGTTGGGGGTTGCGTTTGTAGAGCATGTCTAGCCTTTATTCGCTCTCGACTGAAAAGTTAAATTGGCCGTTGTCGTCTTTGGTCAGCGCCAGCGATTGGGTGGCGGGCAAGGCCACACGCGCTGCCGCGAAGTCGGCCTGAATGGGCAGTTCGCGGCCGCCACGGTCGACCAACACGGCCAGTTGCACGTTGGCAGGACGGCCGTAGTCAAACAACTCATTGAGCACAGCGCGAATGGTGCGGCCGGTGTAGAGCACGTCGTCGAGCACGATGAGGTGGGCGCCGTTCACTTCAAACGGCAGCTTGGTTTGGCCGCCATCGGCCAAGCCGCGTTGCGCAAAGTCGTCGCGGTGCATGGCCGACGAAATGCTGCCGGCCTCGCCTTCAAGTTTCAAATCTTTTTGCAAACGTGCGGCCAACCAAGCGCCGCCCGAGGTGATGCCCACCAAACGTGTGGTGGGCGTGAGTAGGCTGCGCACGCCTTTGAGCAGCTCTTTGTACAAGCTCTCCGCGTCCAACATGAGGTTTCCGTGGGTACTCATAAGTTCTCTCGAAAAAATTGATTGAGGATGATGCAGGCCGATGCAGCGTCTGCATCTTTGGCGCCTTGGGCTTTTGCTTCAGTGGTGCTGTAACGCTCGTCCACTTCAAACACAGGCAAGTTGAAACGCCCGTTCAACTGGCGTGCAAACTTTTGGGCCTTGGCCGTGTTCTCGTGTGCGGCGCCATCGGGGTGGTAAGGCACGCCCACCACCAGCGCGTCGGGTTGCCACTCGGCAATGCGTTGGGTGATGAGCGCCCAACGTGCATTGCCCTCGGC